>DASZQC010000199.1:0-16879 GCA_035549815.1 Dongiaceae bacterium | reverse complement strand
CTGACCGAGCAGGCGGCCAAGGACAAAGGCTACGACGTGAAAGTGGGTAAATTCCCCTTCATCGGCAACGGCAAGGCCATCGCGCTGGGCGAGCCGGAGGGTCTGGTCAAGACCGTGTTCGACGCCAAGACCGGCGAATTGCTCGGGGCACATATGATCGGGGCGGAGGTGACGGAGCTCATCCAGGGCTATACCATCGCCAAGACCATGGAGACGACCGAAGCCGAGCTGATGCATACCGTCTTCCCACATCCGACCCTGTCGGAAATGATGCATGAGGCGGTACTGGCGGCCTACGGCCGGGTGATCCATATCTAGGAATGCGATGACCGAGAAAACCGCCCTCCGCCACCCCGAAAAGGCGCACCGGCCGGACAATCCGGTGGCGATGCGCAAGCCGGACTGGATTCGGGTCAAGGCGCCGACCAGCAACGAGTATGCCGAGACCAAGGCGCTGGTCCGCAAATACAACCTGCACACCGTGTGCGAGGAAGCGGCCTGCCCGAATATCGGCGAGTGCTGGCAGCAGAAGCACGCGACCTTCATGATCCTGGGGTCGGTCTGCACCCGCGGCTGCGCCTTCTGCAACGTGGCGACCGGGCGGCCCGATCAGCTCGATCCGCATGAGCCGGACCATGTCGCCGAGGCCTGCGCCCAGCTTGGCCTGCATCACGTCGTCGTCACCTCGGTCGATCGCGACGACCTGGAGGATGGCGGCGCCGGGCATTTCGCCCAGGTGATCCGCCGCATCCGCGCGGTGTCGCCAGAGACCACCATCGAAGTGCTGACGCCGGACTTCCTGAACAAGCCCGGCGCGGTCGCCAAGGTGGTCGAGGCCGGGCCGGACGTGTTCAACCACAATCTGGAGACCGTGCCGCGGCTCTATCGTTCGGTGCGTCCGGGCGCGCGTTACTTCACCTCCCTGCGCCTGCTGCAGAGCGTGAAGGAGATCGACCCGCTGATGTTCACCAAGTCCGGGTTGATGGTTGGATTGGGAGAGGAAAACGACGAGGTGTTCCAGGTGATGGACGATCTGCGGGCGGCGGACGTGGATTTCCTCACCATCGGCCAGTACCTGCAGCCGACCAAGAAGCATCACGCGGTGGAGCGCTTCGTGCCGCCGGCCGAGTTCGACATGTTCAAGCGCCAGGGGCAGGGCAAGGGCTTCCTGCTGGTGGCCGCGTCGCCACTGACCCGTTCCTCGCACCATGCCGGCGACGACTTCCGCCGCCTGCGCGCTGCGCGGGAGGCGCAATCTCCAAAGGTTCCCGCTGCCGAATGAAGGTCCACACCGAACGGCGCATCCTACCCTTCACGCCGGAGCAGATTTTCGAACTGGTCGGAGATGTCGCCCGATATCCGGAATTCCTGCCCTGGTGCACCGGCGCGCGCATCCGCGAAAAGCAGGTGACGCCGACCGGCGAGGCGATGGTGGCCGATTTGATGATCGGCTTCAAAATGGTGCGCGAGAAATTCACCAGCCGCGTCACCCTCGATCGGCCGAATTTGCGGATCGACGTCGAATACATCAACGGGCCGTTCAAGCATTTGATCAACCACTGGACCTTCTCGCCGACGGCGAGCGGCCAGTGCCAGATCGATTTCCACCTGGAATTCGAGTTCAGCTCGCTGGTGCTGCAGAAGCTGATCGGCGTGCTGTTCCACGAGGCCGTGCGCCGCATGGTGGCCGCTTTCGAAGCCCGCGCGCACAAGCTCTATCAACCGATCTCGTAATAGACCCGGCCTTCCAGGCGCTGGAATGCATCCGGCTTCGCGTCCAGGTCGGCGCGCGCCGTGGCAATCGCACCGATGACAGCGTCCAGCGCGTCGCCGCCCTCATTGTCGAGCAGCAACGCGCGCAGAGTCTTCTCCGGAGCCGCCAGGACGCCGCGGTCGATCAGCGCATCGAGAATCCGCTGCCGCGCCTTTCGTAACTGAGCACCCTTGCCCTTGTAGGAAGGGTAGAGGCTGATCGACTTCAAGGTGGAAGCGGGGCAGATCTCGATCAGCACCGGCTTGCCGGAGCGCAAAGCCTGCTGCGGATGAACGATGGCCTGCCCGGTGCGCACCAGCGGCCCGAGCACACCGGCGATGCCCCACCAGGTCTGGCGGTAGAGCCGCAGATTGTGTGCGTTGAAAGGCGTGCGGGCGAGGCGGTCGGTGTCGCGCTTGAGGGCCTCGATGCCGGGCCGCACTCGCATGATTGCGCGGAAGCTGTCGGCATCGACATGCTCTGATGCATAGCCCAGCGCGAACTGGCGCCAGGTGCGCGCGGCGATCAGGTCGCGCGGCAGACTGAACGGGAAATCGCAACCCACGCGCGCCTCGGCCCCAGGGTTTCGACCGAGGCCGGCGATGTGGCGGACGAGGGCTGGGATGGCTTCCTGCGGGCTCTTGCCGCCGCCGGGCAGCTCCGCGGCCCTCACGCAGCTTTGCAGGACCAGGGCGCCCTTCTTGTCCGCGCGTCCTTCGGCGATCCATATCTTCCGTCCCGCGTCGCTGGCGCCGCTGAAATCGACCCCCAGGATGCGGGTCACGCCACCGCCTCGGCCAGCATCTCCAGGGCACGATCCACCGTGGCGCGGCGGATGTCCGCGCGCGATCCGGGAAATATGCGCCGCTCGCAGCGCGTCTCGGCGCCGCGCCGGGCAAGGCCCAGATAGACCAGGCCGACCGGTTTCTCCGCCGATCCGCCGCCGGGGCCGGCGATGCCGGTCACCGCCACCGCGACATCGGCGTGCGCATGACGCAGCGCGCCCGCCGCCATCTCGCGCGCCACCTGCTCGCTGACCGCGCCGAATTTGGCGATGAGGTCGGCCGGCACGCCGATCAGCTCCGTCTTCGCCTCGTTGGAGTAGGTGACGAAGCCGCGCTCGAACACGTCCGACGACCCGCCGATATCCGTCAGCGCCGCCGCGATCATCCCCCCGGTGCAGGATTCCGCCGTGGCGATACGCAGGCCGCGCGCGCGGTAGAGATCGAGAAGCTTCGCGGGCTCCATCGACCTACTCGCTGCAACTCCCTCCCCCCGCAGGGGGGAGGGCAGGGGTGGGGGCAGCGAGCGAAGATTGTTGGGCAGCGGGGCGCGGCTGCCCCCTCCCTAACCCTCCCCCGTTCCGGTGGAGGGGACTCCAGCGATGCGCGCCCGCAAGGGGAGAAGGGAAGGAGTCGCGGGAAAGGAGAATCATCCCGGCAGCGCCACTGTCGCCGTCGCCTGGGCGGCGATGCCTTCGCCGCGGCCGGTGAAGCCGAGCTTCTCGGTCGTGGTGGCCTTCACGCTGATGCGGTCGGTGGGCAGGTTCAGGATTTCCGCCACCCGCGCCACCATGGCGTCGCGGTGCGGGCCGACTTTGGGCCGCTCGCAGATGATGGTGACGTCGCAATGGGTGATGCGGCCGCCGCGCTCGCGTACCAGCTTGGCGGCGTGATCCAGGAACTTCCAGGATTCCGCGCCGCGCCATTTCGGGTCGCTGGGCGGGAAATGCGCGCCGATATCCTTGGCGCTGATGGCGCCGAGCACGGCATCGGTGATCGCGTGCAGCGCCACGTCGGCGTCGGAATGGCCTTCCAGCGCGAATTCGCACGGGATGCGGATGCCGCACATGGTGACGCCGTCGCCGGAGATCAGCTTGTGCACGTCGAAGCCGTTGCCGGTCCGGAACTCCATCTGTCCTATCGCCTGCCCGCCGATCATCCGTTCCGCCCGCTCCATGTCTTCCGCCGTGGTCACCTTGAAATTCCGCTCCGCGCCCATCACGAATACGACTGGGATGCCCGCCGCCTCGGCCAGGGCCGCATCGTCAGTGAGCTCGCGACCGGCGAAGCGCCGATGCGCCTCGAGTATATCCCGGAAATGGAACGCCTGCGGCGTCTGCGCCCGCCACAGATCGCGCCGGTCGACGGTATCGCCGACCTTGCCGTCCCGCGCGCGTTTGATCGTGTCGACCACCGGCACCGCCACCAGCACGGCCTTCTGTTCAGCCAAAGCGGCAATGGTGCGCGAGATGGTGCCGGAATCGATGAAGGGCCGCGCCGCGTCATGGATCAGCACCAGGTCCGGGCGCTCGCCGGCCAACTGTTCCAGGCCGTTCAGGACCGAGGCCTGCCGCGACGCGCCGCCGGCAATCGGCGGCAGCAACTTGGTCAGGCCGGCCGTCGCCGAATCATACATCGCGCGGTGATCCGGATGGATCGCCACCAGGATGCCGGCGATCTCTGGATGCGCGGCGAAGGTCTCCAGCGAATGGCGCAGCAGCGGCTTGCCGGCGAGGGATTGGTATTGCTTCGGCACGGCGCCGCCAAAGCGCTGGCCGCTGCCGGCGGCGACAATGAGGACAAAGGTACGCGGGGAAGTCATGGGGTGATGTGGCGCATGAGGCCTGTTTGCCAAGGCCGGGCAGTTTAACGATAATGCCGCCCATGTCGACCTTTCCGATCGCCGTCATCGCGGCCATTTCCACTTTGCTTCCGATCTCGATCCTGGCCGCGAAAGGCCGGCTCGATCGCAACGCGCTGGGCTGGCTGCTGCTGGCGGCCGCGGTCGCCGGCGGCCTTGCGCCCGCGCTCTACGAACTGCATGGCGGCTGGCGCACCGGCCTGGCCTCCAGCCTGCACGTCACGGCCGCGGCCTGCCTGATCGTGTTCGCAGCCAGCGCGGTGCTGAATGCCGCGACCTTGCGCCTCGCGGCACTGGCCGGGCCGTATGTGCTGCTGCTTATCGTCCTCGGCGCCGTTGCCTTCGCGGTGCAGACCGAGCCGCCCTTGCTGGCGCCGCCCGATGCCTGGTTCGCCGGCCACGTGCTGCTGGCGATTGGCGCCTATGCCGCCCTGACCCTGTCGGCGATCGCGGCCTGCGGCGTGCTGCTGCTGGAGCGGGCGTTCAAGGCGCGGGTGGAAAGCTGGGCAACCCGGGTCCTGCCGCCGCGATCCGAGACCGAGGGGCTGCAGAACGCTTTGCTGAAGCTGGCCGCCATCCTGCTGCTGCTGGCCCTGGCGACGGGGGCGGCCAACGAGCTGCTCCTGGAAGGCCAGGCGTTGGCCTTCACGCACAAGATCCTGCTCTCATTCCTTGGTTTCGCCGTGGTGCTGATCCTGTTGATTCTGCACCATCGGACCGGGCTGCGCGGCCGGCGGGCGGCGCGCTGGCTGCTGACCGGCTATCTGCTGCTGACCCTGGCCTATCCGGGGGTCAAGTTCGTCCAGGAAGTCCTCATGAGTTAGACGAAAGTCGGGGCTATTGAGCCTTGATTTTCCTCTTTGCTGCACCGCGAAATGGCCTTATAACTGCCCAGAATTTGGGCATTGAATTTCTGTGATCAAAAAGTGAGCATTCGTGTCGATTAAGATCGGCCCCGTCCAATTGGAAGACCCGGTGATCCTGGCGCCGATGTCCGGCGTCACCGATCTGCCGTTCCGCAAGCTGGTGAAGCGCAGCGGCGCCGGTCTCGTCGTGTCGGAGATGATCGCCAGCGAGGCGATGATCCGCATGAGCCGCCAGTCGCTGAAGATGGCGGAGAACGTGCCGGAGGAGGCGCCGATGGCGGTGCAACTCGCCGGCTGCGAGCCGCATGTCATGGCCGAGGCGGCGAAGCTGAACGAGGATCGCGGCGCCGCCATCATCGACATCAATTTCGGCTGCCCGGTGAAAAAGGTGGTCAACGGTCATGCCGGCTCCGCGCTGATGCGCGACGAGACCAAGGCGGCGAAGATCCTGGAAGCGACGGTGAAGGCGGTGAAGCTGCCCGTCACCCTGAAGATGCGCAAGGGCTGGGACGAGGCGAACCAGAACGCGCCCAAGCTGGCGAAGATCGCCGAGGATTGCGGCATCCAGATGATCACCGTGCATGGCCGCACACGCTGCCAGCTTTATAACGGCACCGCCGATTGGGATTTCATCCGCAACGTGAAGGAAGCGGTGAAGCTGCCCGTCGTGGTCAATGGCGACATCGTCACGGTCGAAGGCGCCAAGAGCGCCCTGGAGAAATCCGGCGCCGACGCGGTGATGGTCGGGCGCGGCGCCTATGGCAGGCCGTGGTTCCTGCGCCAGGTCATCGAATATCTGCGCGACGGCAAGAAGGTGCCGAGCCCCGCGATCCAGGAGCAGATGAACATCGTGCTGGAGCACTACCAGGCGATGCTCGGCCACTATGGCAACGACACCGGCCTGAAGATCGGACGCAAGCATCTCGGCTGGTATTCGAAGGGCTTGCCGGGCTCCGCCGAGTTCCGCACGCGCATCATGCAGATCACCGATCCGAAGGCCGTGATGGAAACCGTGCGTGCCTTCTATGAGCCGCTGGTCGGGCAGGATCTGCCGGAGCGCGGCGCACCGGGCGCCGGCGAGCGCGAAGCGGCGTGAGGCAGCGATGACCGGCTCCATCACACCACTCCGGTCCCGCGACGAAACGGCCGAGATCATCGTCCCCGAAATCGATAGCCTGCCGCAGATGATCATCGAGGCCTTGCCGGCCGCGATCCTGGTGATCGACGGCGACGGCAATTGCCGCGCGATGAACGCGGCCGCCGAGGGCCTGCTCGGCGTCGGGCGCAAGAACCTGCTGGGCCGCAAGCTGAACGAAGCGGTCTTTGCCGACAGTCCGCTCTTCACCCTGATCGAGCAATGCGGCCATGGCGGCTCCGCGGTCAGCGATGCGGAGATGTCGATCGAGGGGCCGCGCCTGCAGCGCGAGCACCTGTCCGTCGAGGTGGCGCCGCTGGATGATCCGGACGGCATGGTCGTCATCTCCATGCGCGACCGGCACCTGGAGCTGCGCATGGCGCGGCAGACGGCGGCGGCGGAAAGCGCGCAGTCGGTGCGTGCCATGGCCGGCATGCTGGCGCACGAGATCAAGAATCCGCTGGCCGGAATCCGCGGCGCGGCGCAATTGCTCGAATCCAAGGTCAATCCGGCGGAAGCGGCGCTGGCGGCGCTGATCCGCGAGGAATCCGACCGCATCGTCGGGCTGGTCAACGGTGTCGAGATCTTCGCCGACGATCGCGTGCCGGCGCTGGGCGCGGTCAACGTGCACGAGGTGCTGGATCATGTCTGCAAGCTGGCGCGGGTGTCCTTCGCGCGGCATGTGACGGTGCGCGAAACCTATGATCCGTCGCTTCCGGAAGTGCGCGGCAATCGCGATCTGTTGATCCAGATTTTCCTCAACCTGGTGAAGAATGCCGCCGAGGCGTTCAATCGCGAGCCGGACGAGACTGCCGGCGAGAAGACGGGCGAGATCACGGTGACGACATCCTATCAGGCCGGCTTCCGCATCGGCGAGCGCAACAAGGCGCACCGCCAGCCGCGCCGCATCGCCATCACCATCGCCGATGACGGCCCCGGCGTGCCGGAGGCGCTGCTGGGCAATCTGTTCGACCCGTTCGTCAGCGGCAAGCCGGGCGGGCGCGGCCTGGGCCTGCCCTTG
Source organism: Dongiaceae bacterium (assembly GCA_035549815.1). Classification (GTDB taxonomy): domain Bacteria; phylum Pseudomonadota; class Alphaproteobacteria; order Dongiales; family Dongiaceae; genus Dongia_A. The sequence goes on along the minus strand of DASZQC010000199.1, from coordinate 9,461 downwards.
GTGGCGAAGCTGGTGCGGGCCCATAACGGCGTTATCGAGTTTTCAAGCAGACCGGGCCAGACCCGGTTCACCATATTGCTGCCCATCTCTGATGATGAAGAAAGCGGGGATAAGATATGAGCGCGACGATCCTGGTCGCCGACGATGATCGTGCCATCCGCCTGGTGGTGAGCCAGGCCCTCAGCCAGCGCGGTCACGCAGTCAGGGCGGCATCGGATGCGCGCACATTGTGGCAATGGGTCGATGCGGGCGAGGGCGACCTGGTGGTGACCGACGTGCTGATGCCGGACGGCAACGGCCTCGACCTGGTGCCGCGCATCAAGGAACGGCGGCCGGATCTGCCGGTCATCGTCATGAGCGCGCAGAACACCATCCTGACCGCGATCCGCGCCAACGAGCGCGGCGCCTTCGAATACCTGCCGAAGCCCTTCGACCTCGACGTGCTGGTGGCCGCCGTCGATCGCGCTTTGACCCAGAGCGGCGTCGAAGTGCCGAGCGCGCCGGACGCCGACGAGACGCTGCCCCTGGTCGGCCGTTCGCCGGCGATGCAGGAGGTGTTCCGGGTCATCGGCCGCCTGGTCAACACCGACATGACAGCGCTGATCAACGGCGAATCCGGCACCGGCAAGGAACTGGTCGCCCGCGCGCTGCACGATTTCGGCCGCCGCAAGGACCGGCCCTTCGTCGCCATCAACATGGCGGCGATCCCGCGCGAGCTGATCGAGAGCGAGCTGTTCGGCCACGAAAAGGGCGCCTTCACCGGCGCCATCGCCCGCGGCGTGGGCAAGTTCGAGCTGGCCCAGGGCGGCACCCTGTTCCTGGACGAGATCGGCGACATGCCCATGGAGGCGCAGACGCGCCTGCTGCGCGTGCTGCAGACCGGCGAATTCACCAGCGTCGGCGGCCGCAACCCGCAGAAAGCCGATGTGCGCATCATCGCCGCCACCCATCGCGACCTGCGGCAACTGATCGCCCAGGGCAAGTTCCGCGAAGACCTGTTCTATCGCCTGAACGTGGTGCCGATCCATCTGCCGCCGCTGCGCGACCGGCCCGGCGACATTCCGGACCTGGCGCGGCATTTCCTGCTGGTCGCGGCGCGCGACGGCCTGGCTTCCAAGAGCCTGTCCGCGGGTGCGATCGAGGAGTTGCAGCGCTACGATTGGCCCGGCAATGTACGCGAGCTTGAAAATCTGATGCGCCGGATCGCCGTGCTCTACAGCGAAGCCAATATCGATGCGCGCATGGTGACGGAATCGCTCGCCGCGGGCACTATGCACCGCGACGGCCGTGACGGCGCCGGGCGCCTGTCCGACGAGACCCTGAGCCAGTCGGTCGACCGGCATCTGCGCGCCTATTTCACCGCGCATCAGGGGCGGCTGCCGGCCAACGGCCTCTATGATCGCATTCTGCACGAGATGGAGCGGCCGCTGCTGTCGATCTGCCTTGAAGCGACGCGCGGCAACCAGATCAAGGCGGCCGAATTGCTCGGCCTCAATCGCAACACCCTGCGCAAGAAGCTGCGCGAACTCGACATCCAGGCGCGGCGGTCCGGAGCCGGTGGATGACCGAAGCGGCCCTGCCGGTCAAGAAGGATAGCCTGGGGCGCCGTCTGTTCGACTGGTCGCGCCGGATCAACCTTGAGCGGCGCATCGCCATCATCCTGCTGATCACGGCGCTGGTCTCCGGCGGCATGACCTATCTGGTCCTGACCGATGTCTGGAAGACGCAGAATCCGGCGCGCGCCATCACCTGGCTGCTGCTGATCGACCTGATCGTGGTGCTGTCGCTCGGCACCATCATCGCGCGGCGCTTCGTGACCCTGTGGATCGAGCGGCGCCGCGGCTTGGTGGGCGCGCGGTTGCATTCCCGCCTGGTGTTGTTGTTCGGCCTGATCGCCCTTATCCCCGCGATCGTGGTGTCGGTCTTTTCCACCACGTTCCTGAATTATGGCCTCGACATCTGGTTCGGCAACAAGATCAGCGAGGCGGTCGAGAGCTCGATCTATGTGTCGCAATCCTACATGCAGGATCACCAGCAGCGCGTCGCCAACGACACCCTGTCGATCGCCAACGAGATCCGGGCCCAGGACTGGGGCGGCTATATCGACCTGTCGCGGCTGGACAGCTTCCTCGACCGCCAGGTCGAGCTGCGCGACCTTTCCGAGGCCGTGGTGATCGACCGCCGCAAGCAGATCCTGGCCAGCGGCGGCTTCAGCCTGATGATGGAATTCGACCTGGAGTTGCCGGACGATGCGTTCGTGCGCGCGGACAGCGGCGATACCGTGATCCTACGCTCGCCGACCGGCGACCGCGTTCGCTCCTTGGTGGCGATTGATCCGCAAGCCGGCCTCTACCTCTATGCCGGCCGCGTCATCGACGAGAAGGTGCTGAATGCCATCCACGGGAACGAGAACGCGGTCTATCTCTACAAGCAGCTCGAGGGCGACCGCTCGCAATGGCAGATCACGGTTGGCCTGATCTTTGCCGTGCTGGCGCTGCTGCTGCTGCTGGCCGCCATCTGGATCGCCATCGTGTCCGCCACCAGCCTGGTGAAACCGATCACGCGCCTGGTCGGCGCGGCGCAACGGCTGGGTAGCGGCGATCTGGGCACCCGGGTGAAGATCGGCCGTCGCGACGACGAACTGGGTGAATTGAGCCGCACCTTCAACACCATGGCGCTGCGCCTGCAAACCCAGCAGGCGGAGCTGGTCACCACCAACCAGCAGCTCGATGACCGCCGCCGCTTCACCGAGCTGGTCCTGTCCGGCGTCTCGGCCGGCGTGATCGGCCTGAACGAGCATGGTGAGATCGAACTGCCGAACCGTTCCGCCTCGGAACTGCTCGGCCGAAACCTGATCGAGCATATCGGCAGGCCGTTGGGCGAGCTGGTTCCGGAAATGGGCGAGCTGGTCGTGCTGGCGCAGGCCCGGGCGGTGGGCACGGCGGACGGCCAGATCAACCTGTCGCACGGACCGGTCACTCGCACGCTGCATGTCCGCGTGGTCTCGGAGAAGGGGGAGGGCGACCATACCCGGATCGTGGTCACCTTCGACGACGTCACCGAATTGTTGTCGGCGCAGCGCAAGGCCGCCTGGTCCGACATCGCCCGCCGCATCGCGCACGAGATCAAGAATCCGCTGACCCCGATCCAATTGTCGGCCGAGCGGCTGAAACGCAAGTACCTTAAGGAGATCGTCAACGATCCGGAGACCTTCGCGGTCTGTACCGATACGATCGTGCGCCAGGTGGGCGACATCGGGCGGCTGGTGGATGAGTTCTCCTCCTTCGCCCGGATGCCGGCGCCGGTGCTGGCCCCGGAGGATCTGGTGGCCCTGACGCGCCAGGCCGCCTTCCTGCAGCAGAACGCCAATGCCGCCATCGTCTATGACGTCGACCTGCCGGAGATGCCGATCTGGGTGAATTGTGACGCCTCGCAGATCACGCGCGCGGTCACCAACCTGATGCAGAACGCCGCGGACTCGATCGAGGCGCGGCTGGAGGCCGAACGCGCAGATCCAGCTAATGCTCAGAATCGCTTGACGCCCGGGCGTATCCATCTATGGATTCGCCGTTACGGCGACGCCCTGACCCTTGGGGTGGACGACAACGGCCGAGGATTGCCGCAGCAAGGTCGGGAACGCCTGACCGAACCTTATGTGACGACGCGCACGAAAGGCACCGGCTTAGGGCTGGCGATCGTTAAGAAGATCATGGAAGATCACGGCGGCAGGCTGCAGCTTCTGGACGGTGAAACAGGTGGCGCGTCGGTGCAACTCCAGTTCCCGGCTGACCTGATTCTGACCGATCCGGCGGTGCGGGCGGCGCAAGCATGATGTTCCCTGGCATGATGTTCCATGGCACGAATCTCAATTCCATGACGAGAGTTCCTGTCGGTCGAGGCGAGGCATGGCGCGCGACATTCTGATCGTCGACGACGAGGCCGACATCCGTATGCTGATCTCGGGCGTCCTGGGCGACGAGGGATTCACCTCGCGCGAGGCCGCCAACAGCGACGAGGCCCTGAGCCTGCTGCATCAGCGCTGCCCCAACCTGATCGTGCTGGATATCTGGCTGCAGAACAGCACGCTCGACGGCATGGGCCTGCTGGAGCAGATCCAGCAGAGCTACCCCGATGTGCCGGTGGTGATGATCAGCGGCCACGGCAATATCGAGACCGCGGTCAACGCCATCAAGCTCGGCGCCTTCGACTTCATCGAGAAGCCGTTCAAGGCCGACCGCCTGTTGGTCACCATCGAGCGAGCGCTGGAGAATGCCCGCCTGCGCCGCGAGAACGAGGAATTGCGCGCCCGCGTCGGCGCCTCGGCCGAACTGATCGGCCGCTCCACCATCATGACCCAGTTGCGCCAGGCGATCGAGCGCGTGGCGCCGACCGGCAGCCGGGTGCTGTTCTCCGGCCCGCCGGGCAGCGGCAAGGAAGTCGCCGCCCGCCTGCTGCACCGCAAGTCCAAGCGCGCGGAGATGCCGTTCGTCGTGCTCAATTGCGCGACCATGCATCCCGACCGGCTGGAGATCGAGTTGTTCGGCACCGAGCGCAACGGCGACGGGCGCGAGGCGGTCAGCAAGGTGGGCTTCCTGGAACAGTCCCACGGCGGAACCCTGCTGCTGGACGAAGTGGCGGACATGCCGCTGGAGACCCAGGGCAAGATCGTGCGCGTGCTGCAAGAGCAGACTTTCGAGCGCGTCGGCGGCAAGACCAAGGTCGAGGTCGACGTGCGCGTCATCGCCTCCACCAGCCGCGACCTGCAGGCGGAAATGGCGGCCGGCAAGTTCCGACAGGATTTGTTCTATCGCCTGAACGTGGTGCCGATGCGGGTGCCGGGCCTGCGCGAGCGGCGCGATGATATCCCGGAGCTGCTGGAACATTTCATGCGCATCGCCTCGGAGCAGAGCGGCCTGCCGGCGCGCGCCTTTGGCGAGGATACGCTGGCGCTGCTGCAGGCCTATGACTGGCCGGGCAATGTCCGCCAGCTCCGCAACGTGGTCGACTGGCTGCTGATCATGGTGCCGGGCGAGCCGGGCGAGGCGATCCGCGCCGACATGCTGCCGCCCGACATCGGTTCCGCCAACGCCGCCGGCGTCTCCACCTCCGACGGCACCGAGGTGCTGTCGCTGCCGTTGCGCGAGGCGCGCGAGATTTTCGAGCGGCGCTACCTGGAATCGCAAGTGTCCCGCTTCGGCGGCAACATCTCCCGCACCGCCAGCTTCGTCGGCATGGAGCGCTCGGCGCTGCACCGCAAGCTGCGCTCGCTGGGGATCACCGGCTCCGAGCGCGGGGAAAAAACTGAATAAGGCGGCTCTTCGCCGGCCTCCTTCTGGGATGGAACATCGGTTATGAAGGTCGTGATTTGCGGCGCCGGCCAGGTCGGCTCCAACATCGCGAAGTATCTGGCGCACGAGGGCAACGATGTCACGATCGTGGACCTCGACCCGCACCTGGTGCGCGACATCACCGACCAGCTTGACGTGCAGGGCGTCGCCGGCCATGCCTCGCATCCGACAACGCTGGAGCAGGCCGGCTTGCGCGACGCCGATTTGCTGATCGCCGTCACCCATTCCGATGAAGTGAACATGACCGCCTGCATGGTGGCCCATGCGATCTTTGACGTGCCGACCAAGATCGCCCGGGTGCGCGAGCAATCCTACCTGCAATCCAAATGGTCGAGCATCTTCAGCTCCGACCATCTCGGCATCGACGCGGTGATCTCGCCCGAGGTCGAGGTGGCGGAGGCCATTCATCGCCGGTTGGAGGTGCCTGGAGCCTTCGACGCCGTCACCCTGGCGGACGGGTTGGTGACCCTGGTCGGCGTCAAGTGCGGCGCCAATTGCCCCGTCATCAACACGCCGCTGCGCCATTTGACGACCCTGTTCCCGGATTTGCATGCGACCGTGGTCGGCGTGGTGCGCGGCGATCAGAAGATCGTGCCGGACGATACCGAAAGCCTGGTGGTCGGCGACGACGTCTATTTCGTGGCCGAGACCGCGCACCTGAAGCGTGCCTTGAGCGCCTTCGGCCACGAGGAGCAGGAGGCCCGCCGTCTGATCATCGTCGGCGGCGGCAATATCGGCCTGGGCCTGAGTGAGCTGATCGCCGAGCGCAATCCCGGCATCGACGTGAAACTGATCGAGCTCGACCGCCGCCGCGCCGCCAAGGCCGCCGCGCGCCTGCCCAACTGGGTGGTGATCCAGGGCGATGCACTCGACCCGCGCATCCTGGAAGAGGCCAACGTCAAGGGCAGCGAGACCATCATCGCCGTCACCAACGATGACGAAGTGAACCTGCTGGCCTCGCTGCTGGCCAAGCGGGCCGGCTGCCAGCGCAGCATCACCCTGGTAAACTCGAACAATTTCGCGCCGCTGATGGGTTCGCTCGGCATCGATGCCGTGGTCAGCCCGCGCGCCACCACCGTTTCCAACATCCTGCAGCATGTGCGCCGCGGCCGCGTCCGTGCGGTCCATTCCCTGGGCGACGATTTCGGCGAAGTGATGGAGATCGAGGTGCTGGAGACCGCGCGCCTCGTCGGCACATCGATCCGCGAGGCCAAATTGCCGGAGAATGTGATCATCGGCGCCGTGGTGCGCGGAGACAAGGTCGTCATCGCCACCGGCGACACCGTGATCGAGGCCGAGGACCGCGTCGTCCTTTTCTCCGCCAGCAAGGACGTGCGCGAAGTGGAGCGTCTGTTCTCGGTACGGCTCGAGTATTTCTGATGGATTGCTTTGAAACTCCAATCGTCACCCCAGTCTCGAGCCGGGGTCCATTCTTCCGCCTGCGCCAAGGCCTGCCATGGATTCCGGGTCGGGCCCGGGATGACGACCGAGTGGACGGCCAGCATCATGGAACGCGAGGGGTGGCCTAGCCATGCCTCAGATTGCCTATCTCAATGGACGCTACGTGCCGCGCGCCCAGGCGCGGGTGCGGGCGGAGGATCGCGGCTATCTGTTCGGTGACGGTGTTTATGAGGTGATCCCGGTCCATGCCGGCAAGCTGGTGGCGGCGGACCGGCATTTCCAGCGCCTGGGCCGCTCGCTTGGCGAGCTGCGCATCGCCTGGCCGATGAAACGCGCGGCGCTGGAAGTCGTCGCGCGCGAAGTGATCGCCAGAAACGGAATCCAGCAGGGCGCTGTCTATATCCAGGTGACGCGCGGCGTCGCGCCGCGCGACCACAAGTTCCCCAAGGACGGCGTGCCGCCCGGCCTGTTCGTGACGGCGAAGCGGACCAAACCGATGCCCGCCGCGCTGCTGCGCGATGGCGCGGCGGTCATCACCGTGCCGGACCAGCGCTGGGGGCGCTGCGATATCAAGTCGCTGAACCTGCTGCCCAACGTGCTGGCGAAGCAGGCCGCGGCGGAGCAGGGGGCGCATGAGGCTTGGCTGGTCGACACCGACGGCAACGTCACCGAAGGCTCCTCCACCAGTGCCTGGATCGTCACCGCAGAGGGCGTGCTGGCGACGCGGCCCAATGGCACCGAGATCCTGCCGGGCGTCACCCGCGCCATCGTGGTCGACGTGGTCCGCGAGCTCGGCCTGAAGCTGGAACTGCGCCCGTTCTCGCTCGAGGAGGCACACAAGGCGCGCGAGGCCTTCATCACCAGCACCAACAACTACGTGCTGCCGATCACCCGCATCGACGGCAAGCCGGTGGGCGACGGCAAGCCGGGGCCAACGGCACAGCACCTGCGCGCGGCCTATCTGAAAGCCACGGACCGGGTGCCGGCATGATCAAGCTGCCGCAGGCTGTCCTGTTCGACTGGGACAACACCCTGGTCGAGAGCTGGGGCGTGATCCACGAGGCCATGAACCTGACCCTGGACGCCATGGGTCATCCGCGCTGGAGCCGCGAAGAGACCGAGACGCGCGTGCGCGCCTCGCTGCGGGATTCCTTCCCGCATCTGTTCGGGGATCGCTGGAAAGAGGCGGAGAAGGTCTTCTATGAAAGCTTCGAGGCCATCCATCTGGCGCATCTGCGGCCGCTGAACGGCGCCAAGGACCTGCTCGCCTATCTGTCGCAGAGCCTGAACCTCTATGTCGGCGTGGTCAGCAACAAGCGCGGACCGTTCCTGCGCAAGGAGGCGGCGCATCTCGGCTGGTCGGAATATTTCCGAAAAATGGCAGGGGCGGGCGACGCGGCGCGCGACAAGCCCGCGCTCGAGCATGTGCAACTGGCGCTTGGAGACTTGGCCGCGGGCCCGGAAATCTGGTTCGTCGGCGATGCCGACATCGACCTGAAATGCGCCCACAACGCCGGTTGCCTACCGATCCTGGTGCGCCCGAAACCCCCGGAAAATGACGAATTCCCTGGCCACGAGCCCAGTCTGTATTTTCCCGACTGCGCCGGATTTTTGGCCTATCTGCGACAGGGCTAGGTTTCCAAGCCAGACAACCTATGTTAAGTGTGCATAAGCGCCGCGCCCGGACCGCCGGGCGCGAAGTAGGCGGGTTTGCGCTGCCCCAAGAACAAAGGACGAATCACATGGCTAACGAAAAATCGCAAAGCGTCCAGGACGTATTTCTGAACAGCATTCGCAAGGCGAAGATGCCGGTCACCGTCTTTCTGGTGAATGGCGTGAAGCTGCAGGGGATTATCACTTGGTTCGATAATTTCTCGGTCCTGTTGCGCCGGGATGCCCATTCGCAGCTCGTCTACAAGCACGCGATCTCGACCATTATGCCGGCCGGGCCGCTGCAGCTCTTTGAAGGGGCGAAGGAAGGCGACGAGGCTTGAGCCTCCATCGCCGCACCACATACGAGGCGAGGTTGAAGCGTGGCTAACGAGGCGCCGGCCGACCGGCGGCAGCCGCGGGTCGACATTGACGGCATCCGTCATGGCGATCGCGCGCTGGTGATTCATCCTGACCTGCAGCGCGGCGCGCGAGGCGCCAGCGGCGTGCATTACCGCACGCCCGCCTCGCGGTTGCAGGAGGCATGTGGCCTGGCACTGGCGATTGATCTGGAGATCGCCGCGGCCGAGGTCGTGCGCGTGTCGGAGCCGCGCCCGGCGACCCTGATTGGCAGCGGCAAGGTCGAGCGGCTGAAACAGATCATCGAGGAGCAGGAGATCGCGCTGGTCGTGGCGGACACCTCGCTCACGCCGGTCCAGCAACGCAACCTGGAGCAGGCCTGGAAGTGCAAGGTGATCGACCGCACCGGCCTGATCCTGGAAATCTTCGGCGAACGCGCCCGCACCGCGGAAGGCAAGCTTCAGGTGGAGCTTGCGGCCTTGTCCTATCAGCGTTCGCGCCTGGTCAAATCCTGGACCCACCTGGAGCGACAGCGCGGCGGCTTCGGCTTCATCGGCGGCCCGGGTGAATCCCAGATCGAAATCGACCGCCGTTTGATCGACGAGCGCATCGTGCGCATCAAGCGAGACCTGGATGATGTGAAGCGCACCCGCGCCTTGCATCGCCGCGCGCGCAAACGCGTGCCTTATCCGGTGGTGGCGC
>DASZQC010000198.1:0-3688 GCA_035549815.1 Dongiaceae bacterium | reverse complement strand
GACGGCGTAAGCCGGGTCACCGAACGTGGTCCGCGTATCGCCGAACAGGTTGAGGATGGAAGCGAGCAAGCCGTTGTGTGACACGTTCGGATACCTGAGAAACCGGCCTCCGCGAAGGCCGCCGCCCCGACCGACGGCGCGGGGAACCCCAAGCCGCCGCTCAAACAGCAGGCATAATTGAATGTCAGTCGGTGGTTTGTTGTTTGTGAAAATGCCCGGCCCGCGTTCCTTCGTTGAGAATAACCAGCACGCGCAACTGACAACGCACAACAAACAACACACAACAAACCACAGCAACAATTTCCATGTCCAAGGCCCCATCGATCGCATCCTCCCAGGAAGCTCGCTTACAGCGATTTCGCTGCACGCGGACAGTGGACACGCACTGTCACGTGCTGCCCGGCGTGGATGATGGCCCGCGGAGCATGTCGGATTCGTTGTCGCTTTGCCGGGCGTTGATTGCGGATGGCTTTACTGACGTGATTGCGACGCCGCACCAGCTGGGTCGGTGGGACGGCAGCAATGCGCCGATCGCAATCCGCGCCGGGGTTGCCGAGCTTCAGGCCCAGTTGAACAAGGCGCGGCTGCCGCTGAGTGTGCACGCGGGGGCGGAGGTGCGTCTGGATGAGCGGATTCCACAGTTTTTGGGCGCTGGCAAGATTCTTACGCTGGCGGATCAAGGCATTTATCTGCTGCTGGAACTGCCGCTGGGGCTCAGCGTGGACCCCGCATTTCTTGTTCCCTATCTCACTCGCACGGGCGCCAAGCTCGTGCTGGCGCACGCCGAGCGATATGATTCGCTTGTCGCCAGCGATGCGCTTCTCGAAACATGGGTGCGGCAGGGCGCGGCGATCCAGGTCAATGCGCCAAGCCTCTGCGGCGACGATGCCGAAGCGCAGGCGGCCTGGCGGTGGATGCAGAAGGGGTGGGTCGCGGTGGTTGCGACCGATGCCCACAGCACCAATACTCGCCGGCCGAGAATGACCGAAGCGCTGGAGGTGATCGTCAACCGGCTGGGCGAGGATGTGGCCCGGCGCGTGTGCATCGAAAATCCCGCACGGATCCTCGAAGGGCGCGAGTTGCTGAGTGTTGATCGGAATGAGGGATAGACGCTTCCTGCGACACCCGGAGCGTGAAGCTCGCAAATGAGGACGCGAAGCCCTTTCTGAACGAGGACGCAGATTCTGCGAGCCCCGTTGAACATGGATGAACGACCGGCCATTTCGGAACCAAGCGGCGCGGAAGCGAATTCTGCCGGCGAATTGCCGCAAGATGGCTCCTCATATCAGCATTCCCGACGCCGCCGGCGGCACATCATTTATTTCGATCTTACCGACACGGCCGACCGCTCGTTTGATTGGATCATCGAGGCGCTGCTCCTCACGCTGCTTGCTTTCGCGCCGCTCGCGATCGGCGGGGTGCAGGCGTGGAGTGAAGCGGTGATTTGCGCACTCGCGGGCGCGATGGCCGTGCTGCTGGGAGTGAAGCTGATCGCCCGCCCGGGGGTGAGGTTCGTCTGGGCCTGGAGCTACGTGCCGGTCGCCTTGTTTCTGCTGATCACGCTCGCGCAGGTGATCCCGCTGCCGGCATCGCTCATCCAAGCTATTTCTCCACAGACGGCCGAGCTCAGGCGAGAGCTGCTGGCGCCGCTGCCGCTGGGCGAGCAGGCGCTTCATCGCATGACGCTGAGCCTCTACCCCGAAGCGACGCTGCATGACCTGCGGATGCTGCTGGCGATCTGCGCGGTGTACGTCGTCACACTCAACGTGATCCGCCAGCAGGCGCAGATCGAGCGGCTGCTGAAGGGAATGACAATCATCGGCGTGGCGGTGGCCGGGATCTGTTTTGTGCATCTGCTGGCCGGCGCCACGCGCATCTACGGGCTTTACGGCCATCTTTCCTCAGGTTGGCCGATCGCGCCGTTCATCAACCGCAATCACTTCGGGCAGTTCATGAACCTTTCGCTGGGCGCGGCGCTTGGGCTGCTGTTGATGCAGGTTGAACGGATGATCCGAGCTCGCCGGGGCGAATCGGTCCGCAGCGACGTCCTTTCGCAGGTTCCACCGATCGTGTGGGCGGCCGCGGCGGCGGTGGTGGCGCTGGGATTGGGAACGTTCCTTTCCTTATCGCGCGGGGCGATCGTGTCGCTGGCGATCGCTGGATGCGCCGCGACCTTTGCCGCGCGGCGCCAGGGGATGCGCGGACGCATCTGGGTGCTCGCGCCGTTGGCGTGGGCGATTGTCCTGCTGGTGGCCATCTTCGGCTTCGACACGATCGTCGGACGATTCGCGCTGGCGCTGGATCCAAATGGGGACCATTCGGCGGGAGGACGGCTGACGATCGTGCGCGACGTGGTCCGAGCGTGGCGGCAATTCCCGGTCCTGGGCACCGGGATGGGCAGCTTCCAAACCACGTATCCGATGTTCGACACCTCGACCGTGTTGGAGGTGGCCAGCCACGCGGAAGATGAATACGCCCAGATCCTCCTGGAGGCCGGCGCCGCAGGACTGATCATCGTGCTCGCATTTCTGGCATTGATCTGGCGGAAGTATGCGGTCTGTGTGAGGTCGGCGCCCTCGCTCATGGCGTCAATCGCGATCGGGTTGGGATTTTCGCTGCTGGCGGTGCTCATCCAGAGCTTCACAGATTTTGGACAGCACGCCCCGGCCAACGCGATGCTCGCGGCGGTGGTTTGTGCATTGATTGTCACGCTGGCCCAGGCCAGCGGGAAGACCCGCGCCGCCGAGCCGGCGGCAAAGGCGGGGCGCATGATGCCGCGTTTGGCCGCAACGGCGTTGGTGGCGGTCGTGTTCGCAGGAGTGTTGGCGCAGGCATGGAGCTGCGCGCAGGCCGAATCGGATCGTTTCGCGGCCCGTGCGATCGACGAGCGGCTTTGGGCGCGTGATTGGCGCGGCGACAGCCAGGATTATGTCTCGCTGCTCAGCGCAAGCGCCGCCGCCGCTCAGCAACGGCCACGCGACGTGTATTACCAGTACTGGCTGGCGTTCTACCGCTGGCAGGCGATCAGCCGCAACCGCGACCAGTCCACCGGGCAGCTTCTGCTCGATGAGGATCAGCTTCAATGGGCGGGGCAGATCGCACGCGATCTTTACCAGGCGGCGCCGCTGTGCCCGACTTACGGGCCGGTTTACCTGCTGGCCGGGGAGATCGAAAAAAATATCCTCCAGAAGCCGCAGCGCGGCTCCGTTCTGATCAAGACGGCATTGCGGCTGAGCCGCACCGATCCGGCCGCCAACTTCGAGGCGGCTTTGCTCGCCGCCCACGAGGGGCAATGGGAAACCGCGATGGCGATGTGGGGGCACGCGGCGGCGCTGGACCAGAGATACCTGCTCGACGCCGTTGACGTCGTGACCCGCGATTTGCACCGCCCGGATCTGGCGATGCAGCTCGCCGGGCAGGACGTGCGCGCGCTTCGACGAATCGTGTCGATCCTGGAACAATCGCAGGATGCGCAGGCGCGGGATGCCGCGAATGCGCGGTTAGTCGAGCTGATCCAGATGCATGCCGAGGCCCCTGGCGCCACCGCGGATGAGCTCATTGATGCAGCGCGGCTGGAGGCGGCGCAGAAGCGCTTCGCCGATGCCGTCGGATATTACAGGCGGGCGCTTCAGGTGCTTCCCGGGCGGGCAGATTGGCGCCTGGAGTTGGCGCGGGCGTACGCCGGCGA
>DASZQC010000197.1:0-5940 GCA_035549815.1 Dongiaceae bacterium | reverse complement strand
GGCGCGCTGGTCATGCGCGGCGCCGGCTGCACCGTGAATGACATGGTCGACCGCGACATCGATGCCAAGGTGGCGCGCACCGCGACGCGGCCGCTGGCCAGCGGGCACTTGTCCATGGCGCAGGCCTGGCGCTTCCTGGGGCTGCAGCTTGGGCTGGGCCTCATCATCCTGCTGCAATTGTCGTGGACGGCGATCTGGCTCGGCGTCGCCTCGCTGATCCTGGTCGCGATCTACCCTTTCATGAAGCGCATCACCTGGTGGCCGCAGGCTTTCCTCGGCCTCACCTTCAATTGGGGTGCCTTGATGGGCTGGGCGGCGACGCGCGACGAGGTCGCGTGGCCGGCAATCCTGCTCTATGCCGCCGGCTTCTTCTGGACCTTGAGCTACGACACCATCTATGCGCACCAGGACAAGGAAGACGACGCGCTGATCGGCGTGAAGTCGACCGCGTTGCGCCTGGGCAAGGGCACCAAGGCGTGGTTGATCCGCTTCGACCTCGCCATGCTGGTGCTGCTGGTCGGGTCGTTTGCCATGGCCGGGATCGGCTGGCCGGCCTATCTCGGCATCGTCGCGATCGCGTTCCATCTGCGCTGGCAGGCCAGCGATGTCGATCTCGACCATCCTGAGGATTGCCGCGCGAAGTTCTACAGCAACCGATGGGTCGGCTGGATCCTCCTGGCCGCCATCGTCGCGGGGCGGCTGGCGCAGTGAGCGATCCCGCCGCCTTCATCGCCGCTCACACCGCGATCGCGATCCCGCCCTTGGTGCCGGAGATCAAGCTGCATCTGGCGACCCAGATCACGCCAATCTGGGAAGCGACCGAGGCCGATCTGGCGCGGATGAACCTACCGCCGCCTTATTGGGCCTTCGCCTGGCCGGGCGGGCAGGCGCTGACCCGCTTCCTCCTGGACCAACCCGATTGGGTCAAAGGCAAGCGCGTGCTCGATTTCGCCGCCGGCAGCGGCCTCTCGGCCATCGGTGCCGCGATGGCCGGCGCCGCGAAGGTCGAGGCGGCGGAGATCGACGATTACGCCAGCGCCGCCATCGCGCTCAATGCCCGGACGAACAATGTGGCCATCCATCTGGTGAACGAGGATCTGATCGGCAGCGATCCGCGCTGGGAAATCGTCTTGGCCGGCGATGTCTGTTATGAGAAACCGATGGCCGACCGGGTGATCGCCTGGTTCCGTGCGCTCGCCGGGCGCGGGGTGGCCATCCTGATGGGCGATCCGGGCCGCGCCTATCTGCCGCAAAACGGTCTGGTCGAACTGGCGCGCTACCAGGTGCCGACGACCCTGGAGCTCGAGGATCGCCCGATGCGCGAGACCTTGGTCTGGCGCCTGATGCCGTGAGGGGAGTGACGAATTGACTGCAAGCGTGGGCAAGGTTTCGGAATTGTGGCGCTATCCCGTGCAGAGCCTACGCGGGGAAAGCCTGAAGTCGCTGGATTTCACCGACCATGGCGGGCTGGGGGACCGCGGCTATTGCGTGGCGGAGGCTGATACGGGAGCCGCCGGCACCGCGGCGCGGCCGCCCTGGAAAATGCTGGTCACCTGGTCCGCGCGCTATGCGACAGAGCCCAAGCTCGGCGCCGAATTGCCGCTGGTGGAGATCTCGTTCCCCGATGGCGTTCGGGTCATGTCGGATGATGCGCGCGTCCACGGCCTGATGTCGGAGCGCATCGGCCGCAAGATTCGCCTGGCGAGGAGCCATGGCCCGGACGTCACCATGCCCTACAAGGCGAGCCACTGCCATTTGCTGACCAGCGCGACCTTGAAGGCGCTGAGCGCGGCCTATCCGCAGGGCCGCTTCGTGCCGGCGCGGTTTCGCCCCAACGTGGTGCTGGATTGCGGCGACGCGACGGGCTTCATCGAGAATGAGTGGCTCGGCACCGACCTGACCGCGGGCAGCGTGACATTCGACATCAACGAGCATTGCGAACGTTGCGCGCTGACCACGCGGCCGCAGGGTGATCTGCCGATGGATCCCGGCATCCTGCACACCGCGCAGCAATTCAACCAGAACCATGTCGGCGTCTATGGCGCCGTCAGGCGCGCCGGCCGCATCGAACTGGGTGACGCCGCGACACGCTGAAAGCGGGCCGGGGCAAACGCTGTTTCCGGCGAGATGCGGAAGACGTAGAGTGCCCCGACGCAATCCGACGATGCATGCGGAGGCTCCCATGGCCGAAATCCTGTTGTTCCATCACGCACAGGGGCTGACCCCCGGCGTGCGCGCGTTCGCCGACGATTTGCGAACCGCTGGGCACGTTGTGCATACGCCGGACCTGTTCGGCGGACGCACGTTCGGGAGCATCGACGAGGGCCTCGCCCATATCGGCGAGGTCGGGTTCGACGAGTTGCGGGAGCGCGGCGTCCGCGTTGCCGACGAACTGCCCGCCGCGCTTGTCTATGCCGGGTTTTCGTTCGGCGTGCTGCCGGCGCAGAAGCTCGCACAGACACGGCCCGGGGCCCGCGGCGCCCTGCTGTTCTATTCCTGCCTGCCGATCAGCGGAGAATGGGCGTTCGGGCCCTGGCCGGATGGCGTCGCGGTCCAGATCCACGGCATGGACAACGATCCCTTCTTCGTCGGCGAGGGCGATATCCACGCCGCCCGCGAGATCGTGGAGAAGGTCGAAGACGCGGAGCTGTTCCTGTATCCCGGCGACCAGCATTATTTCGCCGACAGCTCGCTGCCGTCATATGACGCGCAGGCGACAGCGCTACTCACCGGGCGCGTGCTAGAGTTCCTGGATCGGGTCTGACCGCCGTTCGCGGGGTGCGCTATTCCGCCGGCGCGACCAATGGGCTGCGCAGAGATGCCATCCGCTGGCGCCTGAGGTCCTGGAACTTCATCACCAGGACCCAGATGACAAAGCTCATGCTGACCACGTTAGCGGCGATCAACGACGGGCTGCCGATGATGAAGCCATAGGCCAGCCACAAAGCCTGGCCCGTCACCATCATCAGATACATGACGAGGGACACATCGGCTGCGGAACGCTGGCGGCGGATGCGGAGCGCCTGGGGCAGGAAGCTCATGGTGGTGAGGATCGCGGCGATGAAGCCGAGGATCTCGAGCAGGATTGTCGCGGGCAGCATGGCGGATGGAGTCCGAGGCGGAAGGAGGCGGGTCAGCTCGCGCGGCGCGGCCGTTCCCCGTAGGCTAGTTTTTCGATTCGGTAGCGCGACATGGCATCATCGACCGTCGACCAGGCCAGGCGCGACCATTCGATCTTGGCTTCGTCATAGGTCTTGAAGGGGCCGTGCCATTGCTCGCCGCCGCCGGCGGCAGGTTCATTGAATCTGGTGTCGGCATAAGGCCCGCCGACCACCCAGTACCACACGTCGCCGGTTTCCTCTTCAATGCGGAACCTGGCGCAGGCACTGTCAACCGACTCCCACGCACGGCGTTGCCATTCGGCCTTCGCCTCTTCGTAGGTCTTGAAGGGTCCGTATTTCTTTTCCTTGCCGCCGTCTTGCATGCGGTCGAATTTGGTATCGGCATATAGGCCGCCGACGACCCAATAATTTTTCATGATTGCGATAGCTGCAAAGCGATAGTGAATCCCCCCGCATAATACGCTAGAAAGCGTTGATCAAACATGAAGATTCGGCATGCCCCCTATTTGGGCGATGAAGGGTCTGGAGGTCCGATTTGGCGAAAAAGACACCCGCCGGCATGCAGCCCGCGGATTTCGGCGTGGTTTTTGACAGGTTTCAGTCATCCGTGTCGCGTTACGACTGCGGCAAGTTCTGCTCGCCTTTGAACAACGGGGAACCGGTCTGCTGTTCCACCGACAATGCCATCCCCATCGTCGACAAGACCGAGTTCCAGTATCTCAAGTCGCGCAGCGACCTGTGGCATGCCTACAAGCCCACCGACGCCACCTCGCGCCAGATCGTCAAGGAACTGCACAAAAGTTGTGCGGCGGTCGAGTGCAAGGGCGCCCGCTTCTGCGAACGCGACAACCGCTCCATGGCCTGCCGTGCCTTCCCCTTCTATCCATACTTCACCGCCGGGGGTGAGTTGGTCGGCCTCGGCACCTATTGGGGGTTCGAGGATCGCTGCTGGCTCATCTCCAATATGCAGGTGGTGGAGCGCGAGTTCGTGCAGGAATTCGTCGCCGCCTACGAATACATCTTCGAGCGCGACCCGGACGAGCTGAAGGCGATGAAATCGCAATCCGCCTATCACCGCCGCACCTTTTCGCGCCGGAACGAGGCCATTGCCCTGATTGGTCGCAACGGCGGTTTCTTCAAGGTGCTTCCCTATACGGGGCGCATCGTGCCGATGAACGCGGACAAGCTGCCGCGCTACGGCGCCTACAAGTCGGAGGCCGCCTATCGCCGGGCAGTGAAGGACGCTGGCGGAGACCCGGTGGCGGCGGACAAGCTGCTGATGGGGGCGCCGGTCGCCCGGTCCGCGAAGCGCGCCGCCGCGAAAGCAAAGGCCGCCGAATAGGCCGGAGCGGTTCCGCGACCGGGGAAACGCCGAAGGACACCGCCCCAACATCGCCAGAGCGGACCCGGACGACCGAGCTTGCCGCCAGTCTCAGGCATCGTCGTAGGCCGTGCGCACCATGGTCGCGAGGTCTTTTTCGCCATTGCCTTGCGCTCGATGCGCCGAATAGCTGGCGAAGGCGGCTTCGATCGCCGGCACGGCGATGCCGTATTGCCGCGCGGTGCGGCGGAACATCGCCCCATCTTTCACCACGCCGGAGACGCTGAATCCGACCGCGTCGCTTTCGCCGCGCAGCACCGGCAGGCGATGCAGGAAAGCGCCGCTCGCCGCCGGGCTGCCTTCCAATATCTCCAGCATCCGCTCGAGGCCGAGGCCAGCTTTCTTGCCGACCAGCAAGGCCTCGCGCAGCGTCTCCCAGAAGCCCATCAGCATCATGTTGTTGACGATTTTGGCGGCCGCGCCCGCGCCGAGCGCGCCGACATGGTGGATGCGGTTGGACAGCGCCTGCGCCACCGGCATGAAACGCGCGACATCGCCCGCCTCGCCGCCGATATAGAGGCCGGCCTTGCCCTCGGCGATCAAGTCGGGCCCGCCGGAGATCGGCGCATCCAGCGCGCCGCCGCCGGCCTTCGCGATCGCATCGGCCTGCCCGCGCAGCGTGTCCGGCGCGACGGTGCTGGTATCCACGATCACCTTGCCGGAGAGGTTGGCGCGGCACAGTTCCCCGATCACGGCGGTCACCGCGGCATCGTCGGTCAATGACAGCAAGATGACATCGGCGTCACCCGCGACCGCCGCGATATCCGCCGCCGCCCGGATGCCCAACGCTCGCGCCTTGCCTGGCGACAGGCCGCTGCGGGTCCAGCCGGAAACCGCAAAGCCCTGGCTTGCCAGCCGCGCCGCGATGGCCGCCCCCATGCGTCCGAGGCCGATCAGGCCGACGCGCGGCTTGGGTGCGGAAGCGGGAGTTGTGCTCATGATTGGGTTCCCGGATGCCGAAGGCGAGGCGGATGATAAGCGGGGTTGCCCTAAGCCGCCAGCGCCGCCAGCCGCTTGCGCAAGCGCGGCGCGGCGAAGTCGAGGAACACGCGCAGCTTCGGCGGCACCAGCCTGGCCTCGCTATGGACCAGATGCACCGGCAATTCCGGCGGCTCGAAATTGCGCAGGATGCGGGTCAGCTTGCGGGCGCGGATCGCCTCGGCCGCCTGGTAGGAGAGCAGCCGCGTGATGCCGAGGCCGGCAATGGCGGCGTCCAGCGCCGCTTCCGCCGTGGTCACGGTCAGGCGCGCGCGGATGGCGACGTCGATCGGCTGGCTTCCATCATGAAAAGTCCACTGGTCCGGCGGCGCCAGGTTGGTCGAACCGACACAAGGCAGCCGTGCCAAGTCGCTGGGCGCGCGCGGCGTGCCGTTCGCCTTCAGATAGTCCGGCGTGGCGCAGGCGATCAACTTCACCGCGCCGACGCGCGTGGCAATG
>DASZQC010000196.1:0-5151 GCA_035549815.1 Dongiaceae bacterium | reverse complement strand
CAAAGCAAACATATCGGCCACGGCGCGTTCGTCTTCGGGAACTGTCTCCCGCAACAGGAATATCCAGATGGTGCATGCTGCGGCCGCCATCGAAATGATCGCAGGCGCTTTCATCCGCCAGAGCCGGCGGCGCTTGTCCGTTGCGTCCTTGGCTATTTTCGCCAGGACACTGCTCAATAGCCCCCACTGGCTAAGATCGGCGCCGCGCTGATCGCTTGCCCTTGCAGTCCTGAATGCGTCAAAGCCGTTGCGTAACGCAATGGCCAGCCGCGACGGATCGATCATACAAAATCCCCGGTTGCAGACGTCGGAGGTCGCAATATCTTAGATGGAGTGGCCAAGCCCTGTGAAGAGCGGCCGGGTACCTACTCCTCCGGCAGCCCGAACACTTCCTGCGGGTCGTCGAAGCCATGCAGGGCGTAGCGGCCGAGGGGGCGCAGCTTGCTGCCGCAGGGCGAGGCGAAGGCGCGCGAGGTGAGCAGCGGCTGGTTCAGCGGCCGGCACAGGCCGGTGATGCGCGCGGCAAGGTTGACGGCCGGGCCGATCACCGTGAAGTCGAGCCGCGTCTGGGCACCGATATTGCCGTAGCTGACCGAACCCGCATGCAGGCCGATGCCGACGTGGAGCGGATTCTTGCCGGCGCTGGCGCGCAATTCGTTCACGTCGCGCAAGGCTTCCAGCGCCTCTTCCGCGGCGCTCAGGGCGGTGCGGCACTTCTCGTCGCGGTCGAGATCGTCCTTCATCGGGAAGATTGCCAGCACGGCGTCGCCGATGAATTTCAGGATTTCGCCGCCGCGCGCCAGCACCGGTCGCGTGACCGCGTCGAAATAATCGTTGAGGATCGCCAGCACTTCGTCGCGCGGCAGCTCGTTGCTCATCTGCGTGAAGTCGCGCAGGTCGCATTGCCAGATGGCGGCGGCGATGGTGACGCTTTCGCCGCGCTGGATCAGGCCGCCCAGCACGCGCTGCCCGGCATCGGCGCCAAGATAGATCTCCAGCAGCGATTTGGCGGTGCGCTTGGCCTCCAGCGCCTCGACGGTCAGGGACAAGAGCGGCAGCAGGCTCTGGAACGACAGCATCTCGTCATCGCTGAAGCCCTGCGGCCGGTCGGTGGTCATGGAGATGACCGCCATATGCTTGCCGTCGCCGCGCCGCATGCCGAACATGACATAGTCGGTGGCGCCGTCGGCGATCAGATCCTCCAGAATCGGGAAGTCGAGCTTCAGGCCCGGCCCGCTCAGGCGGCGGCGGATATAGCGCTCGCCCGCGATGATCACCGGCATGGGGCTGCGCAGATACTGGTCGCTTTGCCAGATGTCGCGCTCGCGCGTGAAGACCTCGACCTTCGGGTCCTGGCGAGACCAGCGGAAGGCGACGGAAGCGATCTGCGGATGCAGGGTCGGCTTGGCGATGAAGATGCGCATCAGGGGGAAGCCGCCCTCGGTCAGCTCCCGCGCCAGGCCGCCGGTCAGTTGCGCCAGGCCGGGCTGGAATCGGCCCTCGCGCAGCAGCCAGCGGAACGCCCGCTCCACCCCGGGGGAGCCGAGATAAAGCTCGCCGTCCGCCAGGGGCGGAAGCTCGGTGGCCAGGGCGCTGTAAGGCTGGTTCATGAGCATCAGTGTCGCATATCGGCGTTAAAAATGTGACGCCGAATCAAGGTAATGCCATGATGAGTTTGGGGTTGAAGCGGGTCAAGCCTTCCCCCATCTTCTTCATGAGAGCCGTCCGACGCGGGCGGCCATTGGCGGAGCCTGCCATGTTCATTCAGACCGAAGAGACCCCCAATCCGGCGACCTTGAAGTTCCTGCCGGGCCGCGTGGTGATGGAACGCGGCACCGCGGATTTCGATGCCGCCGACAAGGCCCAGCGCTCGCCGCTGGCCGAAAACCTGTTCCGGATCGAGGGCGTCGCCCGCGTCTTCCTGGGCAGCGACTTCATCACCGTGACCAAGACCGACGCCAAGGACTGGCCGGTCCTGAAGCCGCAGATCCTGGGCCTGATCATGGAGCATTTCTCCACCAACCGCCCGGTGATCCTGGCTGAAACCAGCGGCGACACGGTGGATGGCGACGATGACGAGATCGTCACCCAGATCAAGGAGCTGCTCGACACCCGCGTCCGCCCGGCGGTGGCGCAGGATGGCGGCGACATCATTTTCCATTCTTTCGAGGATGGAATCGTCTATCTGCATATGCAGGGCTCCTGCTCCGGCTGCCCGTCTTCGACCGCGACCCTGAAGATGGGGATTGAGAATATGCTTCGCCACTATGTTCCGGAAGTTGTCGAGGTCCGGCCCGTTTAACCAGTCTAACATCTGTACTCGCACTGCCAGTTGCTGGCAGGTAGGTTGAGGGGCGGCCGGAAATCGGCCGCCCTTTCATTTTCCGGGCTCTTTCCTTTCGGGATTGCAACGATGCCACAACTGGACGACGCCGCGCTGGACTTGATCTTCCGCAACGCGCGCACCCATTCGCATTGGCTGGACAAACCGGTCACCGACGAGGACCTGCGCCGCGCCTATGACCTGGCGCGCATGGGGCCGACCAGCGGCAATTGCCAGCCGATGCGCGTGGTCTTCGTCCGCTCCAAGGAGGCGAAGGCAAAGCTGGAGCCGGCTTTGTCGGCCGGCAACCGCGCCAAGACCATGGCCGCGCCGGTCACCGCGATTTTCGCCATGGACATGGAATTCTACGAGCACTTGCCGCGTATGTTCCACGACCCGGAAGCACGGAGCTGGTTCGCCGGCAAGCCAAAGGCCATCGAGACCACCGCCATGCGCAACGCGACCTTGCAGGCGGCCTATTTCATCATCGCCGCGCGCGCGGTCGGCCTCGATTGCGGACCGATGTCGGGCTTCAGCAACGAGAAAGTCGATGCAGCCTTCTTCGCCGGCACCACCTACAAAAGCAATTTCCTGTGCAACCTGGCGCATGGCGATCCGGCGCGGCTGCATCCGCGCAACCCACGCTTCGAATTCGCTGAAGCGTGCGTGATCGCCTAGTCCATCCCCGCCTAATCCATGACCGGATGCGGCAAGTCCTTCTGATCGACCACCGGGTAGGACCGCGCGTCGAACAGTTGGTAATGCCACCATTCGTGCTCGTAGAACTCCCAGCCAGCGGCGGTCATGATGCCGAGCAGGGTGAGCCGGTTGCGCTGTGCCTCCGGCGACACATCGGTGCGGCCGTGATACGATAGGGGCGTGCAGGCATCGAAGCCGGTGCCCATGTCCAGTTCCGCGCCATGGCCGTCGATCAGGGTGAGGTCGACCGCCACGCCGCGATTGTGCGGCCCGCCCTTGCTGGGGTCGGCGACGAAATCCGGATCGGGGTTGGCGTTCCACAGCGCCCATTGCCCCTCGACCGGCCGATAGGCGTCGAAGATCTTGAAGCGATAGCCCAGCGGCCGGGCCAGCTCGATGGCGGCGCGCAGCTTTTCCGCCGCCTTGGGATGCAGATAGGGCCTGGCATCGGCACGGTAGAACGGTTTGCCGGTCAGATTGTCCGGCGTGGCATAGGCCAGCCAGACCGACAGGTCGAAGGCGGGTGGCGAAATATCGACAAGGCTCATGCAAGCACGCGAGGAGGCCGAAAGGTCACGGCCTTGTCAGGTGCTGACGCGGCCGCTAAGCCAAGTCCGTAACAGACTCTTCCGCCATAGACCACAGATGACGACGAAGACCCGATGAGCTTTTCGCGCAACGCTCCGCTGCTGGCGATCGACACCGCCGGGGCCGCCTGTTCGGTGGCGCTGTGGGCGGAAGGCACGGTGCTGGCGCATGAGATCGCGGCGACCCAGCACGGCCATGCAGTGGCGCTGGCGCCGATGCTGGATCGGCTGGCGGCCGCCACCGGCATCGATTTCAAGGCGCTGGGCGCGGTTGCCGTGTCGTGCGGACCCGGAGGATTCACCGGCATGCGCGTCGGCCTGGCCACGGCGCGGGCGCTGGCCCTGGCGATCGGCTGCCCTTCCATCGGCATCGGCAGTTTCCAGGCGCTGGCCGCAACGGCGATGCGGTCCGGTGGCCATCGCGGAACCTCGGTCCTGGCGGTGCTGGACAGCCGGCGCGACGAGCTGTTCGCGGCGGAGCTTGACGTCACGCTCGCCACGGTCGGCGCGCCGATGCTGCTGTTGCCGGAGGCGATCGGGGCTTATTGCCGGGACCGGTCGCTGCCCCTGATCGCCGATGCGGAACTGACGCAGTTCGCG
The DNA here is from genome assembly GCA_035549815.1 of Dongiaceae bacterium. GTDB lineage: Bacteria > Pseudomonadota > Alphaproteobacteria > Dongiales > Dongiaceae > Dongia_A. The sequence continues at coordinate 942 of DASZQC010000196.1, read as the reverse complement.
GCGCCGGACTTTGCCGGCCTCACCATGCTGCACGCCAACGCCGACGCGCTGACCGTGGCGGAACTCGCGGCGACCCGTCCCGACCTGCATCTACCGACGGAACCGATCTATGTGCGGCCGCCCGACGTGTCGCAGCCGAAGGCGTCGGTTCCGTGAACGCACATGAGATGCGCATCCGTCCGGTCGGCGCGTTCGATATCGCGCTGCTGGCGGAAATGCACAGAGCGATTTTTACGGCACCCTGGGACCGGCCGTGGAGCGAGGAAAGCCTGGCGCAGATCCTGGCCATGCCCGGCGCCGGGGGCTGGCTGCTGGAAGCGAATGCGGCGCCGATCGGCTTCGTGATCGCGCGCTTCACCTTGGACGAGGGCGAAATCCTGCTGACGGGCGTGTTGCCTGCTGCGCAGGGCCGCGGATATGGCGCACAACTGATGAAAACCGCAATCGAAGCGGCGCGCGCGGCGGGAATTGCCAAGCTGTTCCTGGAACATGCCGAGCTGAACAGCGCAGCGGCACGTCTATATGAGCGTCTGGGCTTCGTGCAGATCGGCCGGCGACCGCACTATTACAGTTCCCGACAACTGCCCGCGAGCCCACATCCAGCCGCGCGTTATGACGCGGTGACGCGCGCACTTGATCTTTCGGCTGCGGAACCGGTAGCAATCGCGCGCGTTGATACCGGGGGATCGAAGTAATGACAATCCGGCCCTTCACGATTTCAATTCATCGTCACCGGCTGCTGCCGTATATTTGAAGAATTCAATTTCCATGTATTGACGGCAGAGCTATTACTGCCGAACGCGTGTAGGGTTCCTGGATTTAACAACTCCAGGTTAGGGACGGAGAGTACATATGGTCGATGACGGCAAGAAGAACGGCCTGTTGCCGATGGTGACGGAGATTGTGGCCGCGCACCTGTCCAACAACACCGTCACGATGACG
>DASZQC010000195.1:0-2366 GCA_035549815.1 Dongiaceae bacterium | reverse complement strand
CAGCGGCCGCAACCGCTGAAATCATACGCCTCCCAAATTAGTGCTTTTCTTATTAACAAAAGACATTATGCTGCGAGACCAGCAAGCAAGCCGCAGGGGATCATGAGCACCGTCGCCTTTCCACTTGTCGAGATTTCCGGGCGCCCCTTCGACCGCGGTCGCCTCTATGGCCAGGGCGCGACCGACCGCATCAAGGGCAGCGTGCGGCTGTATGCCGAGCAAATGAAGCGTCTTGGCTTTTCCTGGGACGAGGTGCGGGAGATCGTCGGCGAATTCGTGCCGGCGATGGCGAAATATGCGCCGGACCTGATCGAGGAGATGCATGGCATCGCCGCCGGCGCCAATTGCTCGTTCGAGGAGATCGCGCTGGTCAACGCGCGGACGGAAGTTATCCAGCTCGGCCATCGCCGTGCCGATGCGCGCAAGAAGGACACGGAGAAGGACGGCTGCACCGGTGTGATCGTGCTGGCCGAGGCGACGGCAAATGGCGCGCTGATCCATGCGCAGAACTGGGACTGGAAGCCGGAATGCGCCGATACCTCCGTCGTGCTGCGCATCCGCCGCGAGGACGGACCGGACCTGCTGACCTTCACCGAGGCGGGCGGCCTGGCGCGCAGCGGTTTCAATGCGGCCGGCCTTGCCATCACCGCGAACTACCTGGAATCCGATCGCGACTTCAACCAAGTCGGGATTCCCCTGCCGCTGATCCGCCGCCGTTTCCTGGAAAGCGAGGCGCTGGCGGACGGCATCAAGGTGGTCGCCACCACGCCGAAATCCGCCTCCAACAACATGATGCTGAGCATCGCCGAAGGCTTCGGCATCGATTTCGAATGCGCGCCGGACGAATCCTTCGCTCTGTTCCCGGAGAACGGAATCCTCGCCCATGCCAATCACTGGGTCAGCGCGGTGGCCCTGTCCAAGCTGAAGGAGACCGGCATCGAAAGCGTGCCGGAGAGCTATTACCGCGACTATCGGGCGCGCGAACATCTGAAGCCGAAGGCCGGCAAGATCACGTTGGACGATGTGAAGACCGCTCTGTTCGATGATTTCGGCACGCCCTATTGCGTGTGCCGCCCGCCGCATGCCTCCAAGAGCCACAGCATCTCCGCCACCGTGGCGATGATCGTCATGCAGCCTGGCCTGGGGGAAATGCAGGTTGCGCCGCTGCCCGCCTTGAATCGAAAATTCACCACCTACGTGCTCGAGATGGAGAAGACGGCGCGGGCCGTCGCCTAGAGGGAGACGAGACGCGATGCTGGTCAAGTTCATCCTGCGACGCACCGCGATGGCTATCCCGACCCTGGTGCTGGTGTCGGTGGTGGTCTTTATCATGATGCGCGCGGTGCCGGGCGATCCGGTGCTGCTGATGCTGGGCGACATGGCCAAACCAGAGCAGATCGAGGCGATGCGCCGGTCGATGGGCCTCGACCAGCCCTGGGCCATCCAGTACCTGCGCTGGGCCGGCGGCATCCTGACCGGCGATTTCGGCCAGTCGATCACCAACGATCTGCCGGTGCTGCCGGTCATGCTGGACAAGTTCCAGGTGACGGCGACGGTCGTCATTCTCGCCGTATTGCTGACCAGCCTGATCGCGGTACCCGCCGGTCTGCTCGCCGCCTGGAAGCAGAACAGCATGACCGACCTTGCCGTCGTCGGCGCTGCCACACTGCTGCTGTCCGTGCCCAGCTTCTGGATCGGCCTGCTGATGCTGCTGCTGTTCGGGCTCAAGCTGGGGTGGCTGCCGATCGTCGGCTATGTCTCGTTCGGCGAGAACCCCTGGGCCGCCCTGCTCTACCTCATCATGCCCGTGGCGACGCTGATGATGCAGGAGATGGGTTTCGTCGCGCGCATGGCGCGCTCCAGCACCATCGACGTGCTGCGCCTGGAATACATCACCCACGCCCGCGCCAAGGGCCTGTCCGAGCCGGCGGTCTTGTGGAAGCACGCCTTCCGCAACGCCTTCGCGCCGACCTGGACCGTGATCGGCCTGATCCTGGGCAGCCTGCTGGGCGGTATCGCAGTGATCGAGACCGTTTTCACCATTCCCGGCCTTGGCCGGCTGCTGGTCGATTCCATCTATGCCCGCGATTATCCGATGGTGCAAGGCTGCCTGCTGCTGATCGCCGGCATCTATGTGGTGGTGAATTTGATCGTCGACCTGCTCTATCCCTTGTTCGATCCGCGGGTGACGGCATGAGCGTGCGCGGCGAAGGAAAAGCGGCCACGCTCAACCGCCTCGTCGGCGGCGGGCTGATCGGCATCGTGCTGCTCGCGGCCATCGTTGGCGCCATCTGGACGCCGTACGAACCGCTGGCCATTGACATCAAGGTACGGCTGCAAGCGCCGTCGGCCGCGCATTGGCTGGG
>DASZQC010000194.1:0-1877 GCA_035549815.1 Dongiaceae bacterium | reverse complement strand
GCCATCCTGCCGATCCAGCTCCGGCAGCAACGGCCAGCCCGCGGCGCCCGGGGCGAAAACCTCGCCGGCCACGCCGTGATGCTGGATGAAGATCACCTGCCCCGATCCATCGCGCACCATCGCCGCGAGCCGGTTGATGCGCGCGATGACGCCGCCGAGATCGTGCTTCGGCGCGCCCTTCAAAAGGCCGACCTGCATGTCCACGATGATCAGCGCGTCCATCGAAACCGTCCATCGCCGGAAAGCGTTGCGGCCGCAAGATCGCATTCCGCCCGATGCGCCGCAATCCGCTTGCCGTGCTATTACCGCGCCACCGGCCACACCTTGGTGCGCTTCGCAAGGCGCAGGGTCTCGGTGCGCAGGGCGAGCTCGGTGCCGGGCGTCTCCACCGCCGCAGCCGCCGCGGCGACGCCGACGCGGCAGGCTTCGAGCAGCGACCGCCCGCGCGCGAGGTTGAGCACCAGCGCGCCGATCAGCGAATCGCCGGCGCCGACCATGCTTTCGACCGTCACCTCCGGCGCCTGCAAGCGCCAGCTTCCCTCCGGCAGGATGGCCAAGGCGCCTTTCGACCCGCGCGTGACGACCATGGCTTCGGCCTGTCCGCTGGCGCGCAGGCGCTGCCCGACGCGCGCCATGCTGGTCCAATCGGAGCGCGCGGCTCCGGTCAGATCGCGGAACTCGATATGGTTCGGCTTCACCAGGAACACGCCGGCCTTGAGCGCGCGGCGCAGCGGCGCGCCGGAAGAATCGAGCAGCATGCGCCCGCCTTGCCGGCGCACCATGCGCGCGATGCGGGCGTAGAAATCCTCCGGCACGCCGGGCGGCAGGCTGCCGGTCGCCACCACATACTCATGCGTGGCGACCAGGCGCTCGATCTCCGCCAGCGCCGCGCGTACCTCCTGCCCGGACCAGCGCGGGCCTTGCAGCACCAGGCGGTACTGTCGTCCGCGCCCGGTTTCGTCGACGGTGATGTCCTGCCGCGTGTCGCCGCGGATCGGGAATTCGGCCAGATCCAATCCCTCGCCTTGCATCAAGCCGCGCAGCCTGTCGCCGGTCGGACCGCCGAGCGCGACGAAACTGGTGCTGCGTCCGCCGAAGCGGCGGATCAGGCGCGAGACATTGACCCCGCCGCCGCCCGGATCGAACCGCGCGCCGGCGCAGCGCAGCTTGCGCCCGGCCTGCATGCGCTCGACCGAGGTGGACAGATCGAGCGCCGGGTTGAGCGTCACGGTCAGGATTTTCGGCATGATGTCAGAACCCGCTGTTTCGCCATTGAGCGACCGGCCCGGCATATCTTCGCGCACCTGGGCCGAATCACACACTCACATCCCCAGAATCGGAAGTTTCCCCCGGCTATTCCTAGCCCAAATCCCCTGTTTTCAGCGGTTTGTACCGCCAAAACGGGCTTTCTTACCCCTTTCTTAACTCTCTCATGATGAGCTTCAGGGGTCATGCACCAATTCGGGGATGGAGCAGCGCCCATGTCGAAGACATCACAACTGTCGAAGACATCTCTGCCGGGCTTTGTGAAGGCGCCGGTCGCCTTCCTGGGCAATACGGCCTTCTGGCTGGTCCTCGCCTGGAACGCGCTGATCATCAATCCGGCGATGGCCGATGAGGTGCCCACCATCCCGGGCGCGCAGCCGCAACTGCTCTACATCCTCGATGCCGGCCAGATGTCGATCGCCGAGCAGCGGCCGGGCATGTCTGATCCGGCGCAGATGCAGGTCTATCTCTCCATGATCGGCTCGCCGATGGAACCCTATGCCGCGGTGGCCGATCCCAGCCTGGTGCTGATGGCGGCGATCGCGCAGGACGCGGTCGGAGACACCGCTTCTGTCGGAAACGAGCCGGCGATCATGCAGACCGCCGCCGCC
>DASZQC010000193.1:0-3812 GCA_035549815.1 Dongiaceae bacterium | reverse complement strand
GCATATCGGCCTGGCGCTGATCGGCATCGGCGAGGTGGAGATGGACGGCCAGCGCATGAGTGCCGCCGCCGCCATCGCCAAGGCCGGGCTGAAGATCATCGAGATCGGTCCGAAGGACGGGCTGTGCCTAGTGAACGGCACACGCTGCCTGGCGGGCCTATCTTGCCTCGGCGTCGTCGAGGCCGCGCGGCTGGCCGATTGGGCCGACGTTATTGCCGCCTTGTCGTTCGAGGCGCTGAAGGGCCAGACCGACGCCTTCGACGAGGAACTGCTGAACCTGAAGCCGCATGCTGGCGTGGTCGCGGTCGGCAAGCGGCTGCGCAGCTTGTTGAAGGGCAGCGAGATGGTGGAGCGCTATCGCGGCCACCGTACGCAGGATGCGCTGTCCGTGCGCTCGATCCCGCAGGTGCATGGGGCGACGCGCGACCAGTTGGATCATGCGCGGCGGCAGATCGTCATCGAGCTCAAATCCGCGACCGACAATCCGCTCGTGCTCGGTACGCCGAATTCCTATCGCGTCATCTCCAACGCGCATCCGCACGGCCAGTCGGTGGCGATGGCCGTCGATTTGATGGCGCTGGCGGTGGCGGAGCTGGGCTCGATCGCGGAGCGGCGCATCGACCGATTGCTGAACCCGGCGACCAGCGGCCTGCCGGCCTTCCTGGTGAAGCAGCCCGGCGTCAATTCGGGCCTGATGATCGTGCAGTATGTCGCGGCCTCCTTGGCGGCGGAGAACAAGCGCCTCAGCCAGCCGGCGGTCGCCGACAACTTCGTCACCTCGGCGCAGCAGGAGGATCACATCAGCCTCGGCACGCCCGGCGCGCTCAAAGCATTGAAGGTGATCGACAACACGCGGCGCATCCTGGCGATCGAATATCTGTGCGCCGCCCAGGCGATCGAGTTCCTGCCGCGCCTGCATCTGGGGCAGGGGACCCAGTTGGCCTATGAGCGCTTGCGGGCGGAGATCCCGTCCCTGGAGCAGGACCGTTATCTCAGTCCCGATATCGCGCTGATCGAAGATGCCATGCTGCAGCCAGCCTGGCTGGCCGGGATCGAGGCAGCCACCGGCCATTAAAGCGGACCCCGCCATCGGACAGGTCACTCATATAGTTGCTTAAGGCAATTAATTAGGTTACTATGAGCAATCAACGAGTTCGGGGGGCGCCGGTGAAGGCGGATGGCATTGAGGCTGTGCGGCGGTTTTCGCGTTTCTACACCCGCCGCATCGGCGTGCTGGAAGAGGGCGTGCTGGGCAGCGAATTTACGCTGACCGAGGCCCGCATCCTGTACGAGCTGGCGCATCGCGAAACCGCGACCGCGGCGGAGCTGGCGCGAGACCTCAACCTCAATCCCGGCTATCTGAGCCGCACGCTCAAGAAGCTCGAGGACCGGGTCCTGCTGCGCCGCACCGCGTCCACGGCGGATGCCAGGCAACAACTCCTGGCCCTGACCGAGAAGGGCGAGCAGCGGTTCGCGCAACTGAATGCGCGCTCGCGCAATGACATCGCCACCATGCTGGCGGGTTTGAGCGTGTCGGAAGAGAAGCGGCTGATCGCCGCCCTGGCGGAGGTGGAAACTTTGCTGGGCGCCGAGCCTCTGCGCCGCGTACCCTACATCCTGCGGCCGCATCAGCCGGGCGATCTCGGCTGGGCGGTGCAGCAGCATGGCCTGCTCTACACCGAGCAGTTCGGCTGGGACGAGACCTTCGAGGCGCTGGCGGCGGAGGTCGCCGCCAAGTTCCTGCGCGACTTCGATCCGAAGTGGGAGCGCTCCTGGATCGCGGAAAAGGACGGCGAGAATGTCGGCTGCGTCTTCCTGGTGAAACAGTCAGACGATGTCGCCAAGCTGCGCATGCTGCTGGTGCATCCGAAGGCGCGCGGCCTCGGCATCGGCAAGCGCCTGGTCGAGGAATGCATCCGCTTCGCGCGGGCCAAGGGCTACAAGAAAATCACCTTGTGGACCAACGACATCCTGACAACGGCGCGCCACATCTACCAGCAGGCCGGCTTCAAGCTGGTCGCGGAGGAGAAGCACAAGAGCTTCGGCCACCACATGGTGGGCGAGACGTGGGAGTTGGAATTGGCGAACGCGGTGGCGGCTTAACCGTTTGCTACCTGCTCAATCGTCATTGCCGGGCTTGACCCGGCAATCCAAGTTGACGCCACGGCAGCTCGAAGAAAATTGGATCACCGGGTCAAGCCCGGTGATGACGAAATGGAAAAAGCGCGTAGAGGTAGCCTACATCGCCTTGAACTTGCCGCGCAGGCGGTAGCGCGCGCCGGGGTAGAGCAGGCGCACATAGGAGGCGATGCGACCGTTGGACCAGGTCGTGCGGTGCAGGCACAGGCAAGGCTCGTCGGCCTCGATCTTCAGCAGCTTGCGCTCGGCCGCCGAGGCGTGCACGGCCTCGATCACATGCTCGGCATCCGAAATGGGTGCTGCCGCCATCAGATAGACATAGGGCGTCTGCGCGACGAAATCCTGCGCCAGGTAGTCGGGCGCCGATTGCGGATCGACATAGCGATCCTCGAGCTGCATCGGGATGCCGTCTTCCGCATGGATCAGCAAAGAGTGGAACACCGGATCGCCGGCGCGCAGGGCCAGCGACTGGGCGACGTCAGGGCCGGCCTTCTCCTTGCGCAGCAGGATGACCTGGGCGCTGTGCTTGCGGCCGCGCGCCGCGATCTCGTCGGCGATGTTGCGCACCTCGAACAGGGCCGATTGCGCCTTCGGCTCGGCGACGAAGGTGCCCACACCCTGCACCCGTACCAGGCGCCCCTCGATGGTCAGCTCGCGCAGCGCCCGGTTGATGGTCATGCGGCTGACGCCCAGGTCGCGCACCAGCTCGGATTCCGAGGGGATGCGGTCACGGGGTTGCCACTCGCCGGAATCGATCCGTTCCGTGATCATCAGCTTGACGCGCGAATAGCGGGGCAGGAGTTCGTGATTCAACGGTTTTATGTCCAATCCTGTCTAGACAGGCTTATGCCAGACATGATTTGTAACCTCAAGCATTCCACCCGTTTCACAGCGAAAAGTAGCTCTCCGCCATGAAGGTTCTACACGCGCCACTTGCCTGGACGGACGCCGGTTGGCAAGCCGATATGCGCGTTACCATCGATGCCAGGGGCGAAATCACGGGCCTGTCACAGGGTTCGCGACAATCGGGTGACGAAGTCCTGGCTGGCCCGCTGCTGCCCGGCATGCCGAACTTGCACTCTCACGCCTTCCAGCGCGCCATGGCCGGCCTGGCTGAAGAGGCGCTGAATCCCGAGGACAGCTTCTGGACCTGGCGCGAGCTGATGTACCGCCTGGTCGGGCGCCTGACGCCGGAGCAGGCGCAGGCGATCGCCACGCATCTCTATATCGAGATGCTGAAAGGCGGCTACACCTCGGTCGCGGAGTTCCACTACCTACATCACCAGCCGGGCGGCAAGCACTACGCCTCGCTGCCGGAAATGTCGGAGCGGATCGCCGCGGCGGCGCAATCGTCCGGCATCGGCCTGACTCTGCTGCCGACCTTCTATGCCCATGGCGGCTTTGGCGCGAAGCCGCTGGCGGAGAAGCAGTTGCGCTTTCGCAACGACGTCGAGTCCTATCTAAAGCTGCTCGAAGGCGCGTCGAAGGCGACGAGCGGGATCGGCGCCGATTGGGGCCTGTGCTTCCATTCGTTGCGCGCGGCGACGGCGGCGGATATCGGCGCGGTGCTGGGCGCGCATCAAGGCTCGAAGCGCCCTGTGCACATCCACATCGCTGAGCAGACCAAGGAAGTCGAGGATTGCCTCGCCTGGTCCAACCAGCGGCCGGTGCAA
>DASZQC010000192.1:0-4171 GCA_035549815.1 Dongiaceae bacterium | reverse complement strand
TGAAGGAGCTCGAGAACCACCCGAAGGCGATCCTCTTCATCGACGAGATTCACACCGTGATCGGCGCCGGCGCCACCTCCGGCGGCGCCATGGACGCGTCCAACCTGCTGAAGCCGGCGCTGCAATCGGGCCAGCTCCGCTGCATGGGCTCGACCACCTACAAGGAATATCGCCAGCACTTCGAGAAGGACCGCGCCCTGGCTCGCCGCTTCCAGAAGATCGACGTCAACGAGCCGTCGATCCCGGACGCGATCAAAATCCTCATGGGCCTCAAGCCCTATTTCGAAGACTACCACAAGGTGAAGTTCACCGACGACGCCATCAAGGCGGCGGTGGAGCTCAGTGCGCGCCACATCGGCGACCGCAAGCTGCCGGACAAGGCGATCGACGTGATCGACGAAACCGGCGCCTCGATGATGCTGCTGAAGCCGGAAGAGCGGAAACAGCTGATCGGCGTCGAAGAGGTGGAGGACGTGGTCTCGCGCATGGCGCGCATCCCGGCCAAGTCGGTCTCCAAGAACGACGCCGAAATGCTCTCTTCGCTGCAATCGGATTTGAAGCGCGTGGTGTTCGGCCAGGATGCGGCGATCGACCAACTCGCCTCCGCCATCAAGATGGCGCGCGCCGGCCTGCGCGAACCGCAGAAGCCGATCGGCTGCTACCTGTTCGCCGGCCCCACCGGCGTCGGCAAGACTGAAGTCGCCCGTTCGCTGGCCAACATCATGGGCATCGAACTCTTGCGCTTCGACATGTCGGAATACATGGAGCGGCACACCGTCTCGCGTCTCATCGGCGCGCCTCCGGGCTATGTCGGCTTCGATCAGGGCGGCCTCTTGACCGACGGCGTCGACCAGCATCCGCACTCGGTGCTGTTGCTCGATGAAATCGAGAAGGCGCACCCCGACCTGTTCAACATCCTGTTGCAGGTGATGGATCACGGCGCCTTGACCGACGCCAACGGCAAGAAGGTCGATTTCAGGAACGTCATCCTGATCATGACCACCAATGCCGGCGCGGCGGACGCCGCCAAGCAGGGCATCGGCTTCGGCGCCGGCAAGAAGGATCACGAGAACGACGAGGCGATCAAGCGCCTGTTCACGCCTGAATTCCGCAATCGGCTCGACGCGGTGATCCAGTTCTCCGGCCTGCCGCAATCCATCGTCCGGCACGTCGTGCAGAAATTCATCATCCAGCTCGAAGCGCAGCTTTCGGAGCGCAACGTCCAGATCGAGATCACCGACAAGGCGACCGACTGGGTGGCGACCCGCGGCTATGACGAAAGCTTTGGCGCGCGGCCCCTGGCGCGGCTGATCCAGGAGCAGATCAAGAAGCCGATGGCCGACGAGCTGCTGTTCGGCAAGCTGAAGAATGGCGGCATCGTCAAGATCGACATCGACCCCCTCGACACCGAAAAACTGAAGTTCGACTACTTCCCCGAACTCCCCAAAACCAACCCGCCGCAACTCAAGCGGCCCGAACGCGCGTAGTTCTTCCCCCGCTTGCGGGGGAAGAATTGCAGCGTGTCTGAAACAGAAAGGGCGTCTCTTGCGAGACGCCCCTTTTTGTTCACGCAGCGGCCGAGCAGCGCCTACTTGATCTTGCCTTCGACGAACTCGACGTGCTTGCGCGCGACCGGATCGTATTTCTTGAACTTCAGCTTTTCGGTCTTGGTGCGCGGGTTCTTCTTGGTGACATAGAAGAAGCCGGTGTCCGCGGTGGAGTTCAGGCGGATCTTGATGGTGGCTGGTTTGGCCATGGCTGCGCGACCGAAAAGGGGTTCCGAAAGAGCGCGGGACCATACGGGCGCCGCCTCCAAAGTCAACAGACGAGACGCTCCGCCGTATGGGCGCCGCGCAGGAAGCGCAGGAAGACCGGGGCCCGCGCTTCGCCGGCCAAGCGGGCTCGCACCTCGTCCAGCACGAACCGGGTGATGGCAGGCAGATCCAGCGCCTCCGCGCCGTCGAGCGCGAACCAGCGGGTGTGCAGCAGCTCCTCGCCCGCCTGAGGCCGGTCATCGGCCAGCACCGCCTCGGCATCGGCCATAAAGAAACGGGCGTCGAAGCGGCGGGGCCGGTGGGGCGGGGTGATGGCGCGGGCGATGAAGGCCAGGCGGTCGAGCGGCGGCCCAGCGGGCCCGCCAACCGTGAGCCCCGCTTCCTCCAGCGTCTCCCGTGCCGCCGCGAGGCCAAACGCCCGCGGCGCCCGCTTGGGGCTGTAGAGCCGCAGCAGCGCCTCGGTTTCCGGCAGGAACTCGGTCGCCGCCGTCGCCCTCGCGTCGCCGGGATCGACCCGCCCGCCCGGAAACACCCACTTGTCCGGCATGAAGACGTGACCCTTGGCCCGCTGGCCCAGCAGCACCTCGCGCCCGCCGCGCACCAGGATCAGCGTCGCCGCATCCCGCGGCCGCGCCGCCCGCGCGGCTTTGTCCGCGCCCTTCGGGTCAAATGGCTCCTTCATTCCGGACAAGGCTCACCCCTCATTCCGGGCGCGGCGCAGCCGAACTCGGAACCACGCGTCGGACGATTTCTGGGCTCCAGATCGCGCTTGGCGTGTCCGGAAAAGGGAGGCGCAGGGGAGGGTCTCATCCCTTTTCCCATGCCAGCTTCAGCAGCCGCTTCACCTCCGCGTCCACCTCTTTCGGCCCGCCCAATACCAGCATCGCGGTATGCGGCTCCGACCAAGGCCGCCTCTTCGCTGCTTCCAGCCGCGCGCTCTCGCCCGCAGGCAGCGGCAGCCCCAGCTCCGCCTTGCCGCCTTTCGCGGGCAGGATCGCTGCGAACTGCACTTTGCGCGAAAAGCTCACAAAGGTTTTGCGCGGCCCGATCACGGCGTCCGGGAATTCCTTCGCCACCAGCTTGGCCACGGCGTCGTAGACAGCGCGGCCCTCGGGCTCCCTCCATAGCTGGACCAGGAGGAGATCCGGATCGTCCCAGCTCGGTTCGGGAAACGCCGCGTGCAGCACCTGGGCGGCGCGGTTGACGCCCAACCCGTGCTTGGCCTTCAGCCATTCGGCGCGCTTCCGGGGCGTCGTTTCCGGGCAGGTCTTGGCGATCTTCACCCATTCGACCAGCGACTTGCCCGTATCGCGTTCAAGGCTGGCCTGAACGCTGGCGAACCACTTCCGCTGCCGTTCGGTCAGCGTCGACGCCGCCTTGGCCGGCTTCCCTCCGCTTGCGCCCATCTCTAACCTCCCGTTCCGGAAAGGGGCCCGCATGAGCCTTCACGGAAGCTACGACGATGAGAACCTGTTCGCCAAAATCCTGCGCGGGGAAATCCCTAGCGTGAAGGTGATGGAGGACGACGTCGCGCTTGCCTTCATGGACCTGTTTCCGCAAGCGCGCGGCCACACCCTGGTGGCGCCCAAGGGGGTGAAGGCGCGCAACTTCCTCGACCTGCCGGGCGAAAAGGTCGGTCCGTTGATGGAGCGGGTGCAGCGCGTCGCCATCGCGGTGGAAAAAGCTCTGAAGCCGGATGGGGTCGTGGTGACTCAGTTCAATGGCGCGCCCGCGGGGCAGACCATCTTCCACCTCCATTTCCACATCATCCCGCGCTATGAGGGCGTGCCGCTCGCCGGCCACGGCCATTCCAAGAAGGCCGAAATCCCGGAGCTGCAAACCATCGCGCGCGCCATCTGGGACGCCTACGAGAGCCCATGACGGTCGAGCCCGCCCCCCGCAAGCTCGCCGCCATCGTCTGCATGGACATCTGCGGCTACTCGGCCATCGCCGAGCGCGACCAGATTCTGGCGGCGCAGCACGTGGCGCGCATCCGCGACCGCATGGAGGCGGTCGCGGAGCAATATGCCGGGCGCATTTTCTCCACCGCCGGCGATGGCGCCATGCTGGAATTCACCAGCGCCTCCGACGCGCTCTCCGCGGCGATCGCGCTGTGCGAGGCGGAGCGCGATCCTCCGCTTCGCCTCGGCGTGCACATGGGCGAAGTGGTGGTTGCCGAGAATGGCGACCTGCTCGGGCACGGCGTCAACATCGCGGCGCGGCTGCAGGCGCAAGCGGCCAATGGCGGCGTGCTGGTCTCCCAAGCGGTGCGGGACACAGTGAACAAGGATCTCGCCGAGCGCCTTTCCGCGCGCGGGCGGGTCAGGCTGGCGAAGATGCGCCAGATGCTCAACGTGTTCGCCTGGGCGCCGGCGGATGCGCCGAGCGCCGCGGCC
>DASZQC010000191.1:0-2284 GCA_035549815.1 Dongiaceae bacterium | reverse complement strand
TGCCAGCCCTTGCGCCATTCCTCCATGAAGGTCGGGTTCTGCGTGCAGCGCGACAGAGCACCGGTCATGTCGCCGGTGACGCAGATGTTGCAGCCGATGCATTCGCGGATGTCGTCCAGCCGGCCTTCATTGATCTTGTTGGGAATGAAGGGATCGGCGATGGACGGCCGCGCCGCGCCGATCAGATCTAGGATGCCGGATTTCACCTGCCGCACCATGGCGTCGGGCGAGGTGAAGCGGCCGACCGCGACCACCGGCTTGGTGGTCAGCGCCTTGATGCCCTTGATGTAGCTTTCGAGATGGCCTTCCTCGGCGAAGCGCGAGGTGCCGGAGCAATAATCCCAGGACCCGTGCGCCAGGTCCCAGAGGTCCGGCAGCTCCGCCAGCATGCCGATGACGTCGCGGATCTCCGCATTGGTGACGCCGCCATCGCCCAGCATCTCGTCGACCAGCAGGCGCACCGGCACGGCGCAGGAATCGCCGACCGCGTCCTTGGTGTCCTCGATCAGCTCCTTGAGCAGCCGCGCGCGGTTTTCCAGCGAGCCGCCATATTCGTCCGTGCGCTGGTTGGTGCGGCGCGACAGGAAATGCTGCACGGCGCCGAAGCCGTGCGCGCCATAGACATAGACCAGATCGTAACCGGCATTCCTGGCGCGGATCGCCGCCGCACGGTGCCAGCGCCGCAGGTTGCGGATATCCTCGCGGTCCATGGCGCGCGCCTGCACCGGATCGTTGGTGAAGGTGAGGATCGGCAAATTCATCGGCCCCAGCGGCACCTCGCGTGAATAGAGGTTGGGGCCGTTCATGCCGTTGTAGCAAAGCTCGATGCCGGCCAGCGCGCCGCCATCGTGGATCGCATCGGCGATGCGTGTCAGCATCGGCAGGTCCGCATCGTCCCACAGGCGCAATTCGATGAAGGGCGTGATCTCGGAGCTGTGGTGGATCTCCGCCTGCTCCGTGCACAGCACCGCCCAGCCGCCCGACGCCTTCACCCGCCGCATCTCGGCATTGGCGCTGGGGTCGCGATAGCCCGCGCCGTTGCAATGCGGCACCTGGTAGAAGCGGTTCTTCGCGGTCTTCGGGCCGATCTTCACCGGCTCGAACAAGATATCGTAGCGGGGGTCGCGCGTCATGAGGGCGCTGCCTTTACCTGGAACTGATGTGGAGACCCGGGACGCCGCGCTGGTTGATCTGGGCGCGGCAATGTTCTTCGAACTCGACCAGGGCGCGCGGGCGGCCGGATTGGCGCAGCGACGCGATGCCGAGGGCCATCGGCCGGTACGGCCCTTTCAACGGCACCACCTGCAATTTCTTGCCATCCAAAGCTGCGTCGTTCTTCGGGCGCGCGTTGAACAGGGCATAGCCGTACGCGTTCGCCACCATGGTGCGGATGATGTCAGGATGCGGGGACCGCGCGACAATGTTGGGCGTCAATCCCTCCTGGAAGAACAGCGACAGGAAATATTCGCGGCTGAGCGGCAGGTCGAGCAGGATCAACGGCTCTTCCGCCAGATCGCGCAGCGACAGGGACCGGCGCGAGGCCAGGCGATGATCGGGTGGCAGCACGGCGTGCGGCGGAAGCTGCGCCAGCGGCTCGAACGCCACGTCTTCCGGCACCTGGAGATCGTAGGTCAGCAGCACGTCGATCTCGCCACGGCGCAGATTCGAGATCAGATGCTCCTGGTCGCCGTCATGGATGGAGACCTGGACGGCGGGGAAGCGTTGCTGAAAGGCATGGCACAATTCCGGCAGGATGATCGGCGCCAAAGTCACGAGGCAGCCGACATTGAGCGGCCCGCGCGCCTGCTCGGTCAGGTCGCGGGCGCTGGCATGGAGCGCGTCGGCCTGGGCCAGCAGCGATTTCGCCTCGCGCAGCATCTGGCGCCCGCCGGCGGTCAGCGACAACCCTTGCGCATGGTGGCGGATGAAAAGCTGCAGCCCCAGTTCCTTTTCGAGATGCGCGATGGCCGCGGAGATCGACGGCGGCGACACCGCGATGCGCTGGGACGCCAGCGCGATGGAGCCAGCCTCCGCCGCCGCCGCGAAATATTGCAGATGACGCAGGGTGAAGCGCATCGCTGTTCAGTCCCCTCCCCCGAATCGGGGGAGGGTTAGGGCGGGGGCAGCGAGCGAAGATTGCCGACCACCGAAGCGCGGCTGCCCCCTCCCCTGCCCTCCCCCGTTCCGGTGGAGGGAGGTGTCGGCGCGCACCATCACTCTACCGATCCCCCGGCACGCCGAAGCTGGGGGCGCCGGTGGGGTTGAGCGCGCGCGTGACGTAGGC
>DASZQC010000190.1:0-9889 GCA_035549815.1 Dongiaceae bacterium | reverse complement strand
AGGACTCCTCCGGTGTCATGCGGAACAGGGTGCAGGCCATGTTCATCATGGTCAGCAGCGACAGCATGGGCGAGGAGCCGGGATTGCAATCGGTGGAGATGGCGATGCGGACCTTGTTCTGGCGCAGCAGGTCGATCGGCGGCACCTGCTTCTCGCGCAGGAAGTAGAACGCGCCGGGCAGGACCACGGCGACCGTGCCAGACGTGCCCATCGCGGCGATCCCGGCGGCGGAAGAATATTCGATATGGTCGGCCGAGAGCGCGCCGTATCGCGCGGCGAGCGCCGCGCCGCCCATGTCGGAGAGCTGGTCGGCGTGCAGCTTCACCGGCAGCGCCAGGCGCTTCGCCTTGTTGAAGACGAGCTCGGTCTGCGCCGCGGTGAAGGCAATCCGTTCGGAGAATGCGTCGACCGCGTCGGCCAATCCTTCAGCGGCGACGGCCGGCAGGATCTCGTTGCAGACCAGATCGATATAGTCGCCGGGGCGTCCGGCATATTCCGGCGGCAAGGCGTGGGCGGCGAGGCAGGTGGTCCTGATTGTGATGCCGCCGGCTTCCTCCAGCGCGCGGGCCACGCGCAATTGCTTCAGCTCGTTCTCGACGTCCAGGCCATAGCCCGACTTGATCTCGACCATGGTGACGCCCTCGGCCATCAATCGGTCGAGGCGCTTCCTGGCTGACGCGAGCAATTCCACTTCGCTCGCCGCGCGCGTGGCCTTCACGGTGGAGACGATGCCGCCGCCGGCCTTGGCGATGTCCTCGTAGCTGGCGCCGCCCAGGCGCAGCTCGAACTCATGCGCGCGGTCGCCGCCGAAGACCAGGTGTGTGTGGCATTCGACCAGGCCCGGCGTCACCCAGCGCCCGCCGAGCGAGACGGTCTCTTTCGCCTGGCGCTTCGGCAATTCGCCGCGCGGACCGATCCAGGCGATGTGATCGCCGCTGATGGCGATGGCGGCATCCTCGATCGCGCCATAACCAGCGCCATCCATCGTGGCGGCGCGGCAGTCCGTCAGCAGCAGGTCCCAGGTCATCCGGTCTTCAGTTGCTCAGCATCGGCAGGTTCAGCTTCTGCTCCCGCGCGCATTCGATGGCGATGTCGTAGCCGGCATCGGCGTGGCGCATCACACCCGTGCCGGGGTCGTTGGTCAAGACACGTTCGATGCGGCGGGCCGCGTCCGCCGTGCCGTCGCAGCAGATCACCATGCCGGAATGCTGGGAGAAGCCCATGCCGACGCCGCCGCCGTGATGCAGGCTGACCCAGGTGGCGCCGGACGCGCAGTTCAGCAGCGCATTCAAGAGCGGCCAGTCGGAGACGGCGTCCGAGCCGTCCTTCATGCCCTCGGTCTCGCGGTTCGGGCTGGCGACGGAGCCGGAATCGAGGTGATCGCGGCCGATCACGATCGGCGCCTTCAGCTCGCCCTTCGCCACCATCTCGTTGAAGGCAAGGCCAAGGCGCGCGCGTTCGCCCAATCCGACCCAGCAGATGCGCGCCGGCAGGCCCTGGAACTTGATGCGCTGGCCCGCCATGTCGAGCCAGTTGTGCAGATGCGGGTTGTCGGGGATCAACTCCTTCACCTTGGCGTCGGTCTTGCGGACGTCTTCCGGGTCGCCGGACAAGGCGGCCCAGCGGAACGGACCGATGCCGCGGCAGAACAGGGGGCGAATGTAGGCCGGCACGAAGCCGGGGAAGTCGAAAGCGTTGGCGACGCCGGTTTCCTGCGCCATCTGGCGGATGTTGTTGCCGTAGTCGAAGGTCGGGATGCCGAGCTTGTGGAAGCCGAGCATGGCGCGCACCTGGACGGCCATGGACTCCTTCGCGGCCTTGACCACGGCGTCGGGATCGCGCTGGCGCATGTCGGCGGCCTTGGCCAGCGACCAGCCCGCCGGCAGATAGCCGTTCAGCGGATCGTGCGCGCTGGTCTGGTCGGTCACCATGTCGGGACGGATGCCGCGCTTCAGGATTTCAGGAAAGATCTCGGCGGCGTTGCCGAGCAGGCCGACGGAAATCGCCTTGCCGTCCTTCTTCGCGCGCTCAAGCATCGCCAGCGCCTCGTCGAGCGAGTTTGTCTTGGTGTCGAGATATCGTGTCTCCAGTCGCTTCTCGATGCGCGACGGCTCGCATTCGACCGCCAGCATGGACGCGCCCGCCATGGTCGCCGCGAGCGGCTGCGCGCCGCCCATGCCGCCGAGCCCGCCGGTCAGGATCCAACGGCCCTTCAAATTGCCCTCGTAGTGCTGGCGCCCGGCCTCGACAAAGGTCTCGTAGGTGCCCTGCACGATGCCCTGGCTGCCGATATAGATCCACGAGCCGGCCGTCATCTGGCCATACATCATCAGGCCCTTGGCATCCAGTTCGCGGAAATGCTCCCAGGTTGCCCAGTGCGGCACAAGGTTGGAGTTGGCGAGCAGCACGCGCGGCGCATCCTTGTGCGTCTTGAACACGCCGACCGGCTTGCCGGACTGGATCAGCAACGTCTCGTCGTCGTTCAGCGTCTTCAGCGTCTCGACGATGCGGTCGTAGCATTCCCAGTTGCGCGCGGCGCGGCCGATGCCGCCATAAACGACCAGTTCGTTCGGGTTCTCTGCCACGTCGGGATCAAGATTGTTCATCAACATCCGCAACGGCGCCTCCGCCAGCCAGGACTTGGCGGTGAGCTTGGTGCCGTGCGGCGCGCGGATCACGCGGGCATTGAAACGGGTTCCGGTCATGGCAAATCTCGCTAGGTTGTATATACAAGTCTATACAACACATTCCTGACGCCCTCAAGCGCGATGCTGCGGCAATGGGCGGTTGGTGGCGCCGCTGCCGGCCATCGTCTAGGGTCTGCGGCGGCCGGAATCTGGGGGAGTTTCAGTGACAGTTGGGACGAGGTCCAGCAAATACCTCTTCGGGGTGGTTTGCTGCTGTTTGGCGACGCTGGGGTGGAGCCTGAGCGGTGTGTTCGTGCGCACCGCGCCGGAGCTTGGCGGCTGGGAGGTCAACGGCTATCGCGCGCCGGCCTGCTCGCTGTTCCTGCTGATCTACCTGGCGATCCGCTATCGCGGCGACATGTGGCGGCACCTCTGGCCCAAGCACCAGCCTTATGCGCTGCTGATCGCCGGTCTGTTCTTCGCCGCCGGCTCCACCCTTTATGTGACCGCGCTGACCAAGGGCACGGTGGCGAGCGTCTCCGTGCTGGGCGCGACCAGCCCGATCTTCGCCGCCTTGCTGGCCTGGCTGCTGATGCGGGAGCGGACCTCCGCCATCGCGCTGGGGGCGACCGTGATGGCGCTGGTCGGCGTCGGCGTGGTGGTACAGGCGGAGATGTCGGCGCTGGCGACGGGCTGGCTGGCCGCGGCGATCTCGCTGGGTTACGCCTTCTGTTTCGCCGGCCAGACGGTGACTTTGCGCCAGTACCGCGACCTGGAGATGATCCCCGGCATTCTCTATGGCGGGCTGATGACCTTTCTCTTCATCTACCTGTTCGTCGGGCTACCGCTGCTGCCCGCGCGCGAGATCGGCCTGCTGGCGGCGATGGGGCTGTTGCAACTGGCGATCCCGCTGATCCTGTTCGCGGCGGGCGCCAAGCATTTGCCGGTGGTGCCGGCGATCCTGATCTCGCTGGCCGACGTGGTCCTGAATCCCTTCTGGGCCTGGCTGGCCTATGGCGAGCAGCCACCGCAGGGCACCGTGGCCGGCGGCGCCTTGATCCTGTCGGCGATCATCGGCGCGACCCTGGTGGAGAGCCGGCGCCAGCGCGTGCGGATAGCGGAGCCGGCGGAATGAGCGGCGAGCATGTCTTCTCGATGGTCAACCTGGCGAAGGAGATCGTCGACGACACGAATGCCGATTCGCGGCTGTGGATCGAACTGACGGAGGATGTGCGGCAGCGGCCGCTCTTGTTCGACTGCACCAACGGCGCCTGGGCGAACCTGCTCAGCATCCGTCCGGGCGGGCAGCTCAAATGCCACTACCACACCGGCCCGGTGCATGCCTTCACGCTGAAAGGCTCCTGGCGCTATCTGGAGCATGATTGGGTGGCGGGCGAGGGGACCTTCGTCTACGAACCGCCGGGCGAAATCCACACGCTACAGGCCGATCCCGAGACCGGCATGACGACCTTCTTCGTCACCCGTGGCGCGCTGATCTACACCGACCAGGCCGGCCGCCAGATCGGCTACGAGGACGTGTTCACGCGGCTTGCGAGGTTTCGTCAGCATGTGGCTGAAAAGGGCCTCGATCCGGCCATTGTCGAGGGCATGATCCGCTAACCCCGGCCGGGGTGTGCGGTTTGTTGCGCGCCATTGTTGACACCCTTTGGGGCATCATATATCTGAGCGCCACCGCAGATGCGGTGCCTATGCGCGGGTGTAGCTCAGTTGGTTAGAGCGCCGGCCTGTCACGCCGGAGGCCGCGGGTTCAAGTCCCGTCACTCGCGCCATTTTCCCCGTCGCTTCCGGGCCCGGGTTGCACCTCTGCTATCTCCAGCTAACATGCGGTAAATAAACGTTATTTAGCGATGGTGCGGCGCTTTTTGCGCTTTCGCACTGCGACATAGGGCACTATAGTAACGGCGCTTTTGAGGGGGCCTGAGTCGGGCCCTTTCACGCGGCCCGCCAGTGCCGCGCCAAAGCGGGGCGTAGGGCAGGTCGGCGGCGTCGGCCGCCAAGAGTTTTGGCCTTCACGGCCGGTCTCGGGTGATTTGGATGAACGTACTGCTGGGCGAGTATCTGCCGATCCTGATTTTCATCGTGGTGGCGACGGGTCTGGCCGCCATCATGGTCATCGCCTCCCTGATCGTCGCCCGGCAGAAGCCGGATTCGGAGAAACTGTCGCCCTACGAATGCGGCTTCGATGCGTTCGACGATGCCCGGCGCCAGTTCGACGTCCGTTTCTATCTCGTCTCCATCCTTTTCATCATTTTCGATCTCGAAGTGGCCTTTCTATTCCCCTGGGCGGTTTCCCTGGGAGACATCGGCATGCTCGGCTTCTGGTCGATGATGATCTTCCTCGGCGTGCTCACCGTGGGTTTCATCTACGAGTGGAAGAAGGGCGCGCTGGAGTGGGAGTGACAATATGGCGAATGCCCAGCATCAGATAATCTCGGCATCTCCGGGCCAACTCCTGCCACCAGGCCCCGACCAGGATCGGGCGCTGAAAGCGGTGACCGACGAACTGTCCGACAAGGGCTTCGTCGTCGCGCAGCTCGACAAGGTGGTGAATTGGGCGCGCACCGGCTCGCTGTGGCCGATGACCTTTGGTCTCGCCTGCTGCGCGGTCGAGATGATGCACGCCTATATGGCGCGCTACGATCTTGACCGGTTTGGGGTAGTCCCGCGTGGGACGCCGCGCCAGTCCGACGTGATGATCGTCGCCGGCACCCTGACCAACAAGATGGCGCCGGCCCTGCGCAAGGTCTACGACCAGATGGCCGAGCCGCGCTGGGTCATCTCCATGGGCTCCTGCGCCAATGGTGGCGGCTACTATCACTATTCCTATGCAGTCGTGCGCGGTTGCGATCGCATCGTGCCGGTCGACGTCTATGTTCCTGGCTGCCCGCCGACGGCTGAGGCGCTGGTCTATGGCGTGCTGCAATTGCAGAAGAAGATTCGCCGCGTCACCACCATCGCGCGCTGAGCAGGGACGGCAACGCAGACATGACCAGCGTCTATCGCGAACTCGGCGATTTCATCACGGCGGCCGTCGGCCCGTCGCTGGACAATCTCGACGTCAAGCTGGGCGAGTTGATGCTCACCTGCGCCCCCGGCGCCTTGATCAAGGTGCTGAAGTTCCTGCGCAACGACAGCAATTGCCGGTTCGAGATGCTGATCGACGTCTGCGGCGTCGACTATCCGGACCGCGAGAAGCGCTTCGACGTCGTCTACAACCTGCTCAGCCTCAAGCACAATTACCGCATCCGCGTGAAGGTGCCGGTGAGCGAGGATGAATCGGTGCCCTCGGTCGTCGACCTCTACCCGTCGGCGGCCTGGTTCGAGCGCGAGGCCTATGACCTCTACGGCATCTTCTTCGACGGCAACCCGGACCTGCGCCGCATCCTGACCGATTACGGCTTCGAGGGGCATCCGTTCCGCAAGGACTTCCCGCTGACCGGCTATGTCGAGGTGCGCTACGACGAAGAGCAAAAGCGCGTCATCTATGAACCGGTGAAGCTGACCCAGGAATTCCGCAGCTTCGATTTCGAAAGCCCGTGGGAGGGCATGCTGCAGCCGCGGCGCCTGCCGGGCGACGAGAAGGCGAAGTAGATCATGGCCGAAACCCAGATCAAGCCGATGACCATGAATTTCGGGCCGCAGCATCCGGCGGCCCACGGCGTGTTGCGCATGGTCATGGAGATGGACGGCGAGGTGGTGCGCCGCATCGACCCGCATGTCGGCCTGCTGCATCGCGGCACCGAGAAGCTGATCGAGTACAAGACCTATCTGCAGGCGATCCCGTATTTCGACCGCCTCGATTACGTCTCGCCGATGTGCCAGGAGCACGCCTACGTGCTCGCGGTGGAGAAGCTGCTGGGCCTCGAGGTGCCGGCGCGCGGGCAATATATCCGCGTGCTGTTCGACGAGATCACGCGCATCCTCAACCACCTGCTGAACATCCCGGCCTACGCGATGGACGTCGGCGCGGTGACGCCGTTCCTCTGGGCCTTCGAGGAGCGCGAGCTGCTGATGGAATTCTACGAGCGGGTCAGCGGCGCGCGGCTGCATGCGGCCTATTACCGGCCCGGCGGCGTGCACCAGGACCTGCCCGCCGGCATCCTCGACGATATCTCCGCGTGGGCGGCGAAGTTCCCCAAGGTGATCGACGACATCGAGGGGCTGCTGACCGAGAACCGCATCTTCAAGCAGCGCCTGGTCGATATCGGCGTGGTGTCGGCGGAGGATGCGATTGCCTGGGGCTTCACCGGACCGATGCTGCGCGCCAGCGGCGTGCCGTGGGATCTGCGCAAGGCGCAGCCCTACATGGTCTATGACAAGATGGATTTCGACATTCCGGTCGGCAAGAACGGCGATTGCTACGATCGCTATCTGGTGCGCGTCGCCGAGATGCGCGAATCCTTGAAGATCATCAACCAGTGCATCGCGCAGATGCCGGGCGGCCCGGCGAGCTCGACCGACCGCAAGGTGGCGCCGCCGCCGCGCGGCGACATGAAGCGCTCGATGGAAGCACTGATCCACCACTTCAAGCTCTACACCGAGGGCTTCCACGTTCCGCCCGGCGAGACCTACACCGCCGTCGAGGCGCCGAAGGGCGAATTCGGCGTCTATCTGGTCAGCGACGGCAGCAACAAGCCCTATCGCTGCAAGATCCGCGCCCCAGGCTTCCCGCATCTGGCGGCGATGGAGTTCTGCTCCAAGGGCTACATGCTGGCGGATTCGGTGGCGATCCTCGGCTCCATGGATATCGTGTTCGGCGAGATCGATCGATGAGCGGCAATGACAACCACGATGTAGCGCAGCCGACGAGCTTCGCCTTCAGCGCGGAGAACCGCGCGGAATGCGACCGCATCATCGCAAAGTATCCGAAGGGCCGGCAGGCGAGCGCGGTGCTGCCGCTGCTTTATGTCGTGCAGCGGCAGGAAGGCTGGGTGCCGCGCGTGGCGATGGACGTGGTGGCGGAGATCCTCGACATGGCGCCGATCCGCGTCTACGAGGTCGCGACCTTCTATACGATGTTCAACCTGAAGCCGGTCGGCAAATACCACATCCAGGTTTGCCGCACGACACCGTGCTGGCTGCGCGGCGCCGACCAGATGAGCGAGACTTGCAAGAAGAAGCTCGGCATCGGCCTCAAGGAAACCACCAAGGACGGCAAGTTCTCGCTGGTCGAAGTGGAGTGCCTCGGCGGCTGCGTGAACGCGCCGGTGGTGCAGATCAACGACGATTTCTACGAAGACCTCGACCCGAAGAAGCTGGAATGGCTGCTCGACGAGCTGGCCGCCGGCCGCAAGCCCGCCTACGGCTCGCAGATTGGGCGCCAAGGCTCGGCGCCGGAAGGCGTCAAGATCGCGCCGCCGCCCGGCGCGCCCGGTACACCGGCTGAGTAACGGACCATGCTGAAAGACCAGGATCGCATCTTCCTCAATCTCTACGGCCAGGACGATTGGCGCCTGGCCGGCGCGCGCCGCCGCGGGATCTGGAGCAACACCAAGGATCTGCTGGCGATGGGCCGCGACGGCATCATCGACGAGATCAAGAAGTCCGACCTGCGCGGCCGCGGCGGGGCGGGTTTCCCGACCGGCTTGAAGTGGTCCTTCATGCCGAAGCAATCGGACGGCCGCCCGGCTTACCTGGTGGTGAACGCCGACGAATCCGAGCCCGGCACTTGCAAGGACCGGGAGATCCTGCGCTTCGATCCGCATATCCTGCTCGAGGGCTGCCTGGTCGCCGGCT
Source organism: Dongiaceae bacterium (assembly GCA_035549815.1). GTDB lineage: Bacteria > Pseudomonadota > Alphaproteobacteria > Dongiales > Dongiaceae > Dongia_A. The sequence continues at coordinate 1,505 of DASZQC010000190.1, read as the reverse complement.
TCGCGATGGGAACGCAGGCTTGCTACATCTATGTGCGCGGCGAGTTCTATAACGAAGCCCGCCATGTGCAGCACGCGATCGACGAGGCGTACGAGGCCGGCCTGATCGGCAAGAACGCTTGCGGCTCCGGCTACGATTACGACATCTATCTGCATCGCGGTGCCGGCGCCTATATCTGCGGCGAGGAATCCGCGCTGATCGAAAGCCTGGAAGGCAAGAAGGGCCAGCCGCGCCTGAAGCCCCCGTTCCCGGCGGCGATGGGCCTCTATGGCTGCCCGACCACCGTCAACAACGTCGAATCCATCGCGGTGGCGCCGACCATCCTGCGCCGCGGCGGCGCGTGGTTCGCGGCCCTGGGCCGGCCGAAGAACACCGGCACCAAGCTGTTCTGCGTCTCCGGCCACGTGAACAAGCCCAACACCTTCGAAGAAGAGATGGGCATTCCGCTCAAGGAACTGATCGAGAAGCATTGCGGCGGCGTGCGCGGCGGCTGGGACAACCTGCTGGCGGTCATTCCGGGCGGCGCGTCGGTGCCGGTGCTCCCGAAATCGATCTGCGACGAAGTGCTGATGGATTTCGATTCATTGCGCGCGGTGCAGTCGGGCCTTGGCACCGCGGCCGTGATCGTGATGGACAAGTCGACCGACATCGTCGAGGCGATCAGCCGCCTGTCGCACTTCTACATGCATGAGAGCTGCGGCCAGTGCACCCCGTGCCGCGAGGGCACCGGTTGGATGTACCGCATGATGCAGCGCATGGTGCGCGGCGACGCCGACCTTTCCGAGATCGACCTGCTGCTGGAAGTGACCAAGCAGATCGAAGGCCACACGATCTGCGCATTGGGCGATGCCGCCGCGTGGCCGATCCAGGGCCTGTTCCGCCATTTCCGTCCCGAGGTCGAGCGCCGCATCCGCGACTATCGCGCCCGCAAGGCCGCCGAGTAAGAGCAAGCCATGCCAAAAATGACCATCGACGGGGTTGAGATCGAAGTGCCGGCCGGCATCACCGTGCTGCAGGCCTGCGAGATGGCCGGCAAGGAGATCCCGCGCGTCTGCTATCACGAGCGCCTGTCGGTCGCCGGCAATTGCCGCATGTGCCTGGTCGAGCAGGAGAAGGCGCCGAAGCCGATCGCGAGCTGCGCCATGCCGGTCGCCGACGGCATGGTGATCAAGACGGATTCGCCGGTGGTGCAGAAGGCGCGCCGCGGCGTCATGGAATTCCTGCTGATCAACCATCCACTGGATTGCCCGATCTGCGACCAGGGCGGCGAGTGCGACCTGCAGGACCAGGCGGTGGGCTATGGCCGCGGCTTCTCCCGCTATCAGGAGGAGAAGCGCGCCGTCACCGACAAGGAGTTCGGGCCGCTGATCAAGACCGTGATGACGCGCTGCATCCAGTGCACGCGCTGCATCCGCTTCGCGACCGAAGTGGCCGGCGTCGAGGTGCTGGGCGCCACCGGGCGCGGCGAGCACATGGAAGTCGGCACCTATGTCGAGAAGACGATC
>DASZQC010000189.1:0-2820 GCA_035549815.1 Dongiaceae bacterium | reverse complement strand
TCAGCCAGGTGACGATGCGGCCTTCCTCCATGGTCTCGCCCAGGCGCGGCAGCGGCAGATTGACGACGCTCATCTTATTCCGCCCAGGCGGGAGCCTGCCGCTTCACCAGCCACAGGGCGGTCTCGGCGATCAGTTGCGCGTTGGGCACCGAGCCGCGCTCGAGCGCCGGCGAAACCGGGATCGGGATATCCTCGCCGGCCACCCGCGCGACCGGTTCCTCGAGATGGTCGAAGCACAGCTCATGAATGCGCGCGGAAAGCTCGGCGGAGAAGCCGCCGGTCTGGTGCGCCTCGGTCACCACGATGGCGCGGTGGGTGCGACGCACCGATTGCGCGAGGGTGGCGTCGTCCAGCGGGTTCAAGGTGCGCAGGTCGATCACTTCGGCGGAGACGCCCTGGGCCAGCAGCAGGTCTGCTGCGTTCAGCGCCTCCATCACCATCCTGGAATAGGCGACGATGGTGACGTCGCTGCCGGCCTGGCGCACCAGCGCCTTGCCCCACGGCGCGTCGGGCGTGGTGACGTCGAGCATGCCCTTCTGCACATAGAGGCCCTTATGCTCCAGGAACACGACGGGGTCGGGCAGGGTCAGCGCCTGGCGCAGCAAATGATACGCGTCGTTGATGGTCGCCGGCATGGCGACGCGCAGGCCGGGGATATGCGCCATCCAGGCCTCCAGCGATTGCGAATGCTGTGCCGCCGCCGAGCGGCCGGTGCCGCCCTGGCTGCGCAGCACCATGGGCACGCCGATCTGGCCGCCGAACATGTAGCGGATCTTCGCCGCCTGGTTGGCAAGCTGGTCCATCACCAGGCCGACGAAATCGACATACATCAACTCGGCCACAGGACGCAGGCCGCTCATCGCCGCGCCCACCGCCGCGCCGACGATGCCGGCCTCGGAGATCGGCGTATCCATGATGCGTTCCGGACCGAACATGTCGATCAATCCCTTGGTCACGCCATAGGCGCCGCCATAAAGGCCGACTTCCTCGCCCAGCACGACGATCTCCGGATCGGCCTGCATGGCGTCGATCAAGGCTTGGCGCAACGCCTCGCGATAGGTGGTCTCGATGGCGCTCATCGCGTCGCCTCCGACAGGATGGCGCTCAGCCGCTCACGCAAGGGCACCGGCCTTGGCTGATCCGGGGCGTAGACGTCCTCGAACATGGTGGAGATGTCCGGCATCCGCGCGGCGATGGCGCTTTCCAGGGCGGCATCCATCTCCGCCGCGATGTCGGCATCCAATTTGTCCAGCGCCGCCGCATCGCCGCCGCGCTCGATCAAGCGGTCGCGGGCGATCTGCAAAGGATCGCGGGCGCGGCCCTGCGTTTCCTCCTCGGCGTCGCGATAGGGGCTCTTGTCCATGCGGGCGTGGCCGTAAAAGCGATAGCAGGTGAGGGATAGAAAGCCCGGCTTTCCCGCGCGGGCGGCGGCGATCATGCGCTCCGCTGCCTCATGCACCGCTTCGACATCGGTTCCGTCCACGATCTCGCCGGCCAGGCCGAAGGCGCGGGCGCGCTCGTCGAAGGCCAGGTTGGCGGTGGCGCGGTCGACGCGGGTGCCCATGCCGTACTGATTGTTGATGCAGACGAACAGGACGGGCAGGGACCACAAAGCCGCCAAATTCATGCTCTCATAGAGGATGCCCTGCTGCATGGCGCCGTCGCCATAGAAGGCGACGGAGACGCGCGGCTGCTTCTTGCGCTTGTAGGCCAATGCCGCGCCGACCGCGTGCGAGATGCCGCCGCCGACGATCGCGTTGGCGCCGAGATGGCCCAGCCCCATGTCGGCGATGTGCATCGAGCCGCCCTTGCCACGGCAATAGCCGTTGGCCTTGCCGGCGATCTCCGCCAGCATGCGTGCTGGCTCCGCGCCGCGGGCGACGAAGATGCCGTGGCCGCGATGATGGGTGGTGAAACTGTCCTTCGCCTCCATGGCACGGCACACGCCCGCCACCGATTCCTCGCCGATGGAGAGATGCAGCATCGAGCCGGCGCTTTCCGAGCGCACGAACATCTCGCTGACCCGCTCCTCCAGCGAGCGGATGCGCCGCATGTCGCGGTAGAGGGCGAGCAGAAGCTGGTTGTCTTTCGGCGGATTACTCTTGGGGCTCATTTGGTTTCCCGGACCCGTTTCAGCGATGCGTATAATTCACGATATTGCGGCAGGAAGGCGTCGTAGCGCCTGGCGTCAGCCATGTTCGGCTCGATCACCTTGGACGTGCGCACCATGGCCTTGGCGCCTTCCTCGATGGACTCGAATCTTCCGGCACCGTGCGCGGCGAGGATGGCACTGCCCAGCGCGGGTGCATCCGGCACTTCGGTCAGCTCCAGGGGCGCTCCGATCGTGTCGGCATGGATCTGCAGCCACAGCGGCGAATTGGTGGCGCCGCCGGCGACGACAATGCGCTTCGCCTGGAAGGCGCCGCCGAAATTTTCCACGATCAATTTTGTGCCGAGGCAGATGCCCTCGATGATCGCGCGATAGACATGCGCCGGCGTGTGCTTCAGCGTCAGGCCGGTGATGGCGCCGCGCGACAGGGCATCGGTGTAAGGCGTGCGGTTGCCCTGGAAGTGATCCAGCACCAGCAGACCCTCGCAGCCCGGCTCGATCTTCGCGGCTTGTTCGTTCAGCGTGTCGAAGCTCGTCGCCTCGGCGAAGTGTCGCTTGAACCAGGCGATGACCGAACCGGTCGAGGTCTGGCCGCCTTCGATGATCGGCTTGCCGGGATAGACCGCGTCCATATAGGTGCCCCAGACGCCCGGCGCATGGGTCGGTTTTGCCGCGACGCCGAGATGCAGATGCGAGGAGCCGGTGATCAG
>DASZQC010000188.1:0-8753 GCA_035549815.1 Dongiaceae bacterium | reverse complement strand
CGCTCAGTTCCCCCTCGCCACGGTCGAACTTGCCCTGGGAGCGCCCGACGCCCCGGAAATTGAACCGTAGGACTGAAAACCCTTTACGCTGAAAGCATTGATAAAGCTGGTAAACCACCTTGTTGTTCATCGTCCCGCCATGCTGCGGGTGGGGATGGAGCAACAGGGCGATCGGAGAATTGGTCTCCGCGCTCTGGTTATAGCGGCCCTCTAGACGGCCTTCCGGCCCGTTCATGATGACTTCAGGCATGCCGGGTCTCCCTGCGGATAGAGGGCATTTCCTGAGTGTTACATGCGGTTATTTGCCGCGCCCATGCGTGGGACGCGGGGCCGAAAACTTGACTGTGTAAGTAGGGCATACTATATCGATTGCGAGAGCGCTGGTTACCGCGGGCCGCCCAGAAAAGTTGACCGTCGAGGTCAATTAAGGGGCGGCGGGGCGGTAGTAAACACGATGGCCACCATGAATTTCAAGCATTTCGCGGAAGAGATTGACGCGATCATGGCCCGCGACCCGGCGGCTCGCTCGCGTTTGGAAGTGGCTCTGAACTATCCCGGGTTCCATGCGGTGTTGTGGCACAGGGTGTCCAGCGTCCTGTGGCGCAACAATTGGCGGGTCCTGGCGCGGTTCATTTCCCAGGTCGCGCGCATCCTGACCGGCATCGAGATTCATCCCGGCGCCACCATCGGCCGCCGCCTGTTCATCGACCACGGCATGGGGGTGGTGATCGGTGAAACGGCGGAGATCGGCGACGACGTCACCCTCTATCAGGACATCACGCTGGGCGGCATCTCGCCCTCGGTCAATTCGGCGGCCCAGGTGAACAAGAAGCGCCACCCGACCCTGCGCAACGGCGTCATCGTCGGCGCCGGCGCCCAGGTGCTGGGCGGCATCACGGTGGGCGAGGGCGCCAAGGTCGGCGCCAACGCGGTGGTGGTCAGCGACGTGCCGGCCGGTGCGCTGGCGGTCGGCATCCCGGCCAAGGTTTCGGCGCCGCGCAAGCAGCCGGCGGAGGGCGATTTCGCCGCCTACGGTCTGCCTGCGGGATCGCTGCCCGACCCGGTGGCCCGCGCCATCGAAGGGTTGATGGACCAGGTTTCCCGGCTGCAGGCGCGCGTCGGCATGCTGGAAGGCGAATTGAACGGGGCGGCCAATGGGGCTGCCCACGAAATACATGGCGCTCGGCCGGCTTCCGAAGCGACCAAGGTTTCTTCTGTCGAGACTCAGTCCGGCCAGAGCGATCGGCCGGAAAGCCGCTGGTAAAGGAGGTTCGTCGTGAGATTGAGCACCAAAGGACGCTATGCCGTCATGGCCCTGGTGGACCTGACCTCGCACAGCAACGGCCGCCCGGTGGCCCTGGCGGATATTTCGCAGCGCCAGGAAATTTCCCTGTCCTACCTGGAGCAGCTCTTCGCCAAGCTGCGGCGCAACGGCCTGGTAAAGAGCGTGCGTGGGCCCGGCGGCGGTTATCTGCTGGCCCGCAGCGCGGAAGACACGCGCATCTCGGACGCCATCCTGGCGGTCGACGAGCCGATCCGCGCCACCCGGTGCAAGCCGAATGCCGGCGCCGGCTGCCAGAGCGACAAGAGCCGCTGCCTGACCCACGATCTTTGGGAAGAGCTGACGCACCAGATCCATCTGTTCCTGAGCTCGGTCTCGCTGGCCGACGTCGTCAACCGCCGCATCCTCGGCCGCTCGCATCTGGGCGAGCCGCTGGAGAACGGTGCCGACGGTCAAGCGGTGGATAGCCAGCTTCAGAACGGCCAGCTTCAGAATGGTCAGGCCAAGGACGGCCAGACCCAGCCGACGCGCAGTCCGGTTGCCGCGGAGTAGCGAACGCATGACCGTCGCCGTCTACATGGACGCGAATGCGACGATGCCGATCAGCGGCGCGGCGCGGTCGGCGTTGGAGCATGCGCTCCAGGCGCTGGGCAATCCGTCCTCCGTCCATCGTTTCGGCCGCACTGCCCGCGCCCTGGTCGATCAGGCGCGCGAGCAGGTGGCGAAGCTGGTGGGTGCGCGGGCGCAGGACGTGGTCTTCACCAGCGGCGGCACCGAAGCCAACAACCTGGCGCTTGCCAGCCGTGGCGACCGCGCGCTGATCGTCTCCGGCCTGGAGCATGATTCAGTGCTGAAGCCGGCCCTGGCCGCAAAGGCGCGCGTGCTGCGCACGCTGCCGGACGGCCGCGTGGATATCGGCGATCTGGAACTGGCGCTGGCCCAGGTGGGCAAGCCCGCTTTCGTGTCGCTGATGCTGGCGAACAACGAGACCGGCGTCATCCAGCCGGTGCGTGAGGCAGCCGATCTGGTGCGTCGCGCGGTCGGTATTCTGCATTGCGACGCATCGCAGGCGCCGGGCCGCATTCGGGTTGATATGGCGGCGCTGGGTGCCGATCTGTTGACTCTGTCCGCCCACAAGATGGGTGGCGTGCTGGGCGCCGGTGCGCTGGTGCTGAAGGGCGACGTGTCGCTGAGCCCGCAACTGCTTGGCGGTGGCCAGGAAAAGTTCCGCCGCGCCGGCACGGAGAATGTGCCGGCCATCGCGGCGTTCGGCGCGGGTGCGGCTGAAGCCGCCGCGCTGCCAGAATCCTCGTCCGCGCTGCGCGACCGGCTGGAGGCGCAACTGGCCGAGTTCGGCGCGGGCGTGACGGTGCTGGGCAAGGATTCGGAACGGCTGCCGAATACCAGTTGTTTTGCTCTTGCCGGCAAGGCGAGCGAGACCCTGGTGATGGCGCTGGATCTGGCGGGCTACGCGATCAGCGCCGGTTCGGCCTGCTCGTCCGGCAAGGTGAAGCCCAGCCACGTGGCGCTGGCGATGGGCCATCGAGAAGAGGTTGCGCGTGGTGCGCTGCGGGTCAGCCTCGGCGCGTGGAACAAGGCGGCGGAGATCGACGGCTTCGTTGCGCAATTGAGCAAGGCCGCTGGATTGCAGCGGCGCAATCTGCCGGATATGCAGCCGGCGGCTTGAAACAAGGATCATGCGGATGAGTACGATGCAGGACATCAAGATCGACAAGGCGCCGGAAAGCAAGAACGGCGGCGGCACGAACCGGCCGCAGACGCCTATCTATCTCGACTACCAGGCGACGACGCCGTGCGATCCGCGCGTGGTCGAGGCGATGCTGCCTTACTTCACCCAGCATTTCGGCAACCCGCATTCGCGCAACCACAGCTATGGCTGGGAGGCCGAGAGCGCGGTGGAGAAGGCGCGCGCCCAGATCGCGTCGCTGATCGGCGCCGACGAGAAAGAGATCATCTTCACCTCCGGCGCCACGGAATCGAACAACCTGGCGCTGAAGGGCGTTGCCCATTTCTTCAAGGGCAAGAAGAACCACATCATCACCGTGGTGACCGAGCATAAGTGCGTGCTGGATTCCTGCCGCCACCTGGAGCTGGAAGGGTTCGAGGTCACCTATCTGCCGGTGCAGCAGAACGGCCTCATCGACCTGGAGCAGTTGAAGGCGGCAATCCGCCCGGACACCGTCATCGTCTCGGTGATGGCGGTGAACAACGAGATCGGCGTGATCCAGCCGCTGGCGGAGATCGGCAAGATCTGCCGCGAGCGCAAGGTCTATTTCCACACCGACGCGGCGCAGGCCGCCGGCAAGATTCCGATCGATGTCGAGGCGATGAACATCGATTTGCTGTCGATCTCCGGCCACAAGATCTACGGGCCCAAGGGCATCGGCGCGCTCTATGTGCGGCGCAAGCCGCGCGTGCGCCTGGAGGCCCTGATCCACGGCGGCGGTCAGGAGCGCGGCATGCGCTCGGGCACTCTGGCGACGCCGCTCTGCGTCGGCCTGGGCGAGGCGTGCGCCATCGCGCAACGCGAGATGGGCGCGGAGGCCGAGCGGCTGAAGGGCCTGCGCGACCGTTTCTACAACAAGATCCGCGAGCAGTTGCCGGAAGTGTATCTGAACGGCGATCTCGACAGCCGCATCCCGGGCAACCTCAACCTCTCCTTCGCCTATGTGGAAGGCGAGGGGTTGATGATGGGCATCAAGGACCTGGCGGTGTCGTCGGGTTCCGCCTGCACCTCGGCGTCGCTGGAGCCCAGCTACGTGCTGCGCGCGCTGGGTGTGGAAGAGGAATTGGCGCACACGTCGCTGCGCATCGGCCTCGGCCGCTTCACCACGGAGCAGGATGTCGACTACGCGGTCGAGCATATCGTCCAGTCGGTGCAGCGCCTGCGCGCGATGAGCCCGTTGTGGGAAATGGCGCAGGAAGGCATCGATCTGAAGTCGATCCAGTGGGCGGAACACTGATTTCGCCCGGATCGTTTGAGTTTTTGGGAGAAGTGACATGGCATATAGCGAGAAACTGATCGACCACTACGAGAACCCGCGCAACGTCGGCACGCTCGACAAGGGCGACACGACGGTGGGTACCGGCCTGGTCGGCGCGCCCGCCTGCGGCGACGTGATGAAGCTGCAGATCAAGGTCGGCGCCGATGGCCGCATCGAGGACGCGAAGTTCAAGACCTTCGGCTGCGGTTCCGCCATCGCTTCCTCTTCGCTCGCCACCGAGTGGGTGAAGGGCAAGACCCTGGACGAGGCCGAGCAGATCAAGAACACCATGATCGCGCAGCATCTGGCGCTGCCGCCGGTGAAGATCCACTGCTCGGTGCTGGCCGAGGATGCGATCAAGGCGGCGATCCAGGATTATCGTGCCAAGCATGGCAAGCCCGCCGACAAGGCGGCTGAGTAACACGGGAATTGGTCTGGATGGACACGGGTACGCATACCGAGACGGAAAAGCCGAAGCGCGCCCCACGGGCGCGGCCGGCCGCCATGCACCTGACGCCGGCCGCGATCGAGCGGGTCAAGGCGCTGCTGGACAAGCGCGGCAAGCCTTCGGCCGGCATCCGCATCGGCGTGAAGACCAAGGGCTGCTCGGGCTTGAGTTACACGCTCGAGTTCGCCGATGCCAAGGGCGCCATGGACGAAGTGGTGGAGCAGGACGGCATCACCGTGCTGATCGACCCGAAGGCGACCCTGTTCATCCTCGGCACCGAGATGGACTATGTCGAAGAGAAACTGCAATCGGGCTTCGTCTTCCGCAACCCCAATGAAAAGGGCCGTTGCGGCTGTGGCGAATCCTTCCACGTCTGACGCGCGCCGGGATGTCTAGCGGAAATGCCGATTCATCCCGACGACAAGCGCGCCGCAAGCGCGGGGCTGGCTTCCTGTTGGTCCTGTAAGGGCCCTGTCTCCAACCAGGTCCTGTTTTGCCACACCTGCGGCGCCATCCAGCCGCCCGGACAGGTGGATCATTTCCGCCGCCTGGGCGTCACGCCCGATTTCGATCTCGATCTCGACACGATCGAGAAGCGTTATCTCAGCTTCCAGCGTTCCATCCATCCGGACCGCTTCGCATCGAAGCCGGCAAAGGAGCGCGTTTTGGCCGAGGCGCAATCGGTCAGCTTGAACGAGGCCTACGAGACCTTGAAGGACCCGCTGAGCCGCGCGGCCTATCTGCTGCGGCTGAAGGGCGTCGACGCCGCAATCTCCAAGGACGAGACGATGCGCGACCCGGAGCTTCTGATGGAGGCGATGGAGGCGCGCGAGGCGCTGATGGAAGCGGAATCGGCGCCGGCGATCGAGAAGCTGGCGGCAAAGGCCGGCGCCGATGCGATCCATATCCTGTCGGACCTGTCCAAGGCCTTCGCCGACGATGACTTGAATCGTGCGAACCAGCTGGTCACGCGCTTCAAATATCTCCGCAAGTTCCTCGAAGAGACGCGCACCCGCCTGGTCGCGCTGGAAACAAACTGATGCTGTTGCAGATTCATGAGCCGGGCGAGACGCCGGACCCCCACGCGCGGGAGCGCGGCGTTGCCGTCGGCATCGACCTCGGCACCACCAACTCGGTCGTCGCCGTGGTCGATGGCGAGCAGCCGGAAGTGTTGCGCGATCCGGAAGGCGACGGCCTGATTCCTTCGGTCGTGGCGCTGATGGAGGATCGCGTGGTGGTCGGCCGCGCGGCGCAGGCCTTGCGCGCCAAGTATCCCGACCGCGTTGTCAGCTCGGTCAAGCGCCTGATGGGCCGCGGCGTTCATGACGTGAAGGCGCTGGCCGGCGTGCTGCCCTACAAGATCGCCGCCAGCGGCGATGCCGTCGGCATGGTGCGCCTGGAAGTCGCCGGCCGCTCGGTGACGCCGATCGAGATTTCCGCGGAGATTTTGAAAGCCGTGAAGGCGCGCGCCGAAGCGGCGCTGGGCGCCGATATCGACCAGGCGGTGGTGACGGTGCCGGCCTATTTCGACGATGCCGCCCGCAGCGCCACCAAGGATGCGGCGAAGCTGGCCGGCCTCGACGTGCTGCGCCTGGTGAACGAGCCGACCGCGGCGGCGCTGGCCTACGGCCTGGATAGCGGCGCGGAGGGCGTCTACGCGATCTACGATCTGGGCGGTGGCACCTTCGATATCTCGCTGCTGCGCCTGCAAAAGGGCGTGTTCCAGGTTCTCGCGACCGGCGGCGACGCGGCCTTAGGCGGCGACGATTTCGACCATGCGCTGGCCGAATGGGCGCTGAAGCAGACAAAGATCGCCGATCTAGATTCCGCCGGCGCGGCGGCGTTGCTATTGGCGGCGCGTGCGTCCAAGGAGGCGCTCACCAATAGCGAGCGCGCCATGCTGTCCGTCACGTTGAAGGGCCGCAAGCTGGAGCTGGAGATCGCACGCGCCGATTTCGAGAAGATGATCGAGCCTCTGATCCAGCGCACCATCCAGGCCTGCCGCCAGGTGCTGGCGGATGCTGAGGCGAAGCCCGCCGAGATCCAGGGCGTGGTGCTGGTCGGCGGCTCCACCCGCGTGCCGCTGGTGCGTAAAAAGGTGGAGCAGTTTTTTGGCCGCGCGCCCTTGTCGGACATTAATCCAGACGAAGTCGTTGCTGTCGGCGCCGCCTTGCAGGCCAAGGCGCTGACCCGCGGCAGCGACACGCTGCTGCTCGACGTCATTCCACTCTCGTTGGGCATCGAGACGATGGGCGGCATTGTCGAGAAGGTGATCGAGCGCAACACGCCGATCCCGGTCGCCAAGGCGCAGGAATTCACCACCTACCAGGACGGCCAGACCGGCCTGCTGGTGCATGTGGTGCAGGGCGAACGCGAGACGGTCGATGCTTGCCGCTCGCTCGGTCGCTTCGAATTGCTGGGCATTCCGCCCATGGTGGCGGGCGCCGCGCGCATCCAGGTGACCTATGCCGTCGACGCCGACGGCCTGCTCACGGTCTCCGCCAAGGAGAAGACGACCGGCGTGAATGCCGAGATCGCGGTGAAGCCGAGCTATGGCCTGAGCGATGCCGAGATGGCGGACATGCTGCGCGAGTCGCTGGTGCATGCGCGCGACGACATGGAGCGCCGCCTGCTGATCGAGGCGCGGGTAGAGGCGGATCGCGTGTTGCTGGCGTTGGAGGCGGCGTTGCGCGCCGACGGCGCGCTGCTGTCCGAAGGCGAGCGCAAGGCGATCGATGCCGCGATTGCGCGGGCGCGTCAGGCCATCGCCGGCCAGGATCGCGACGCCATCAACGCGGCCATCGACCTTTTGGACCGCGAGACCCATCCCTTCGCCCAAAGGCGCATGGACCGGGCCATCGCCCGGGCCCTGACCGGCCAGTCCCTTGACGAGGTCGAGGCCAGTATGGCAACTGACCCGGCCCCGGCTCACAGCCATCCTGGGCGCGGCGCCAGCGCGGCTCGGAAGTAAAGAATTCCCAACGGAGTCAACGACATGCCGAAGATGACCTTCATCAACCCTGATGGGACGCGCCTCGAGGTCGAAGCGCCGGTCGGCCTGTCCGTGCTGGAAATCGCCCACCGCAACAACATCAATCTGGAAGGCGCCTGCGAGGGCTCGTTGGCCTGCTCGACCTGCCATGTCATTGTCGATCCGGAATGGTACGACGTGCTGCAATCGGCGAGTGAGGACGAGGAAGACATGCTCGACCTCGCCTTCGGCCTGACCCACACGTCGCGCCTGGGTTGCCAGATCAAGATGACGGAAGAGCTGGACGGATTGACCGTCAGCCTGCCGAACGCGACCCGCAATATGATGGTCGACAAGTAGCCACGGAAATACAGGATCGCATGGCCAAGAAGCTGCGCTGGACCGACGTCCACGACATCGCGATCGAACTGGAAGACACGCATCCACAGGTGGATGTGGTAAATCTGCGCTTCACCGATCTCTGGAAGTGGGTGCAGGACCTGCCGGATTTCAGCGACGACCCGAACCGCTCCAACGAGAAGATCCTGGAAGCGATCCAGGCCGCCTGGATCGAGGAGCGCGGATGAACAGCGCGCGCCAGCGACCGGACAAAGCCAATGCCGGCAAGATGAACGGCGTCACCGGCGCGATGATGTCCGGTGCCTTGCGCAAGAATGCGCAGTTCCCGCGCACCGGCTCGGTGCTGCATGCGGTGCTGGCGCGGCCATGGATCGACGCGGTGTGCCTGTGGGGCTTCCGCAAGCTGCTGCCGACCTCGCGCGCCTGGGCCGCGGCATCGAACAGCGAAGGCTCGCCGGACAAATTGGCTCAGGATCTCGGTCTGGATCATGCGCCTTCGCGCATCGCGCCGCGCCTGGCGGAAACGGTGCGCCTACGTGAGCGTTCGGCAACGGCGGAGGCCCTGTGGCGCGACATGGCGTTCGAAGGCAAGGAGGGCGACCTGCTGGCGACCGAACGCGCCCGGCGCATGGCGGCGCAGAACTTCCTTGCCAACCGGGTGAAGTATTTCTGGCTGGCCAAGAGCCG
>DASZQC010000187.1:0-6289 GCA_035549815.1 Dongiaceae bacterium | reverse complement strand
CGTGCGGCGTGCCGGCAGCTTCCGCTTTGCGCACAGCCTTGATCTTGCGATAGGCGTCGTTCAGTTGCGCGGCGCGCATGGTCGCCATTTCCATGAAATCGCCGGGCAGGCCCATCGAGTTCAGGCGGTCGGGATGCACGGCGGCGACGGCGCTTGTATAGGCCTGGTGCACTTCCTCGTCGGTCGCGGTCAGCTTCACGCCCAGCACGTCATAAGGGTCGTGCGCATCGACTTCGCGCTTCAGCTCCATCGGCGACATGCGGCGGATGGTCTTCTTGGCGATGATGATGACGGAACCGTCCGGCCGCTCGAAGGGCAGGAACTCGCGCTCGTCGTTCAGCGTGTCGATCACCCGCTCGGTCGGGTTCACGAACATATAGACGATCTCTTCGCCGTCGCCGGTATCCAGCGTCACGGCGATCTTGCGGCGGTTGCGGCGGTTGCGCCCACTCTCAAGCATGGATCGTTGCCCCAAGGCTGATCGCCTGAGGCTAGGCCGCCGATCCTTGCCAAGTAGTAAAGATCCCGGCCCTCGCGCGGAATGGTAGCGTGGATAAACGGCGCTAATAGAGCGGCGGCGAGGTGATCCAGATGACGCGCGTCAGGACGTTGCCCGGATTCTCGAAGCGATGGATCTTGGTCGAGGCGAAGCGGAAGGAATCGCCCTGGCTCAAAGTCCGCTTCTCTCCCTCGATCCAGAGATTGAGGATGCCCTCCTGCACGATGCCGCACTCCTCGCCGGCGTGGCTGTAGCCGCTTTCGCCGGAGCCGCAGCCGGGCTCGACCTCGACCAGCAGCATCTGCAGGTTTCCCGGCGTGAGCGGCGAGGCAAGCCGCTTCACGACGCCGGTCTTGCTGAAGACGATGCTCTGCCGCGCGCTGGCCCGCACCACATAGGGATCGGAAGGCGGCGCGCTTTCCGCGTGCAGGTCGAGCAGCCAGCCGGCGCCGATATCCAGCGCCTTGGACAACAGGCACAAGGTGCGGATCGACGGAACCGACAGGCCGCGCTCCATCTCGCTCAAATTGCCGACGGAGATTTCGACCTTCGCCGCCAGTTCGGTCAGCGACAATCCTTTCGCCAGCCGCAAGTCGCGGATGTGCTTGCCCACGCGCAGTTCCAGATCGGCCAGGGGATCATCCGCCGGCTTGAACACGCGGGCCAGCTTGCCGGGCGCCGCCTTGCGCGCCGGCGTCGGCGTTGGCTTAGTCTTGAGAGCGATCTTGGCTTTCGGCATGAACGCTTCCTGGTCTCCTGATGTCTCGATAACCCTTTCCGTCATCACCGGGCCGCCGCGCAGCGGCGAGACCCGGTGATCCAAATTTGTCGCGTCGTATGGACGCAATTTGGATTGCCGGGTCTCGCCCGGCAATGACGGGGAAGGAGTTTTGCGGAAAAGGCGAACGTCACCCGCCCGCTTTCACCTCTTCGAACATCTTCGAGATCTTGTCGCTGTTGTGAATGGTCTCGATGAAGATGGTCTTTTTCAGCATCGCCTCCGGATCGGCCGGCAGGCGCAGCTCTTCCAGGGTCGCCGGGGCGACCGCGCCCATCGATTCCGCGCTGGAGCTGCCATAGCCGTAATTCTCCACCAGCCACTGGCCGGGCTCCTTGGCCAGACGGTCGTTGATGAACTCATAGGCGAGGTCTGCATTCGGCGTGTCCTTGATCATGACGTAGCCGCAGGCCCAGGTCAGCATGCCTTCCTTCGGGCTCATATATTCGACCGGCACGCCATTCTTTTTCAGGGCGACAGCGGAGGCGTTCCAGGTCATGGCCGCGACCAGCTCGCCGGAGGCCAGCGCCTGCTCCACCGAGGTCATGTCGGTGGTGTACATCTTCACGACATCGCGCTGCTTCACCAGCACCTCTTTCACCTTGGCGATTGCCGCGTCGTCCATGTTGAACGGATCGACGCCGGCCAGCACCGCGGCGACCAGGGGCGTGTCGTGGATCGAATCGATGGTGGCGAGCTGGCCCTTGTATTTCGGATCCCACAGCAGGTTCCAGCTCTGCTCCGCATCGGGGATCAGGTCGGTCCGATAGGTTATGGAGACGTTGCCCCAGTCCCACGGCACCATCCACACCT
Source organism: Dongiaceae bacterium (assembly GCA_035549815.1). Lineage (GTDB taxonomy): Bacteria > Pseudomonadota > Alphaproteobacteria > Dongiales > Dongiaceae > Dongia_A. The sequence goes on along the minus strand of DASZQC010000187.1, from coordinate 4,199 downwards.
TGTCGCCGTCCTCGACGCCGGGCAGGCCGCGGAAGATCGGGAACACCTTGTCCCAGTTCTTGATCTTCGCCTTCTCCATCGGCTGGATCAGGCCGGCTTCCTTCCAATGCTCCAGCTTGTCGTAGCAGGGATGCGCGAGGTCGGGCTTGAAGCCCGCCTTCACCTTGGTGAAGGCCTCGTCATCGTCGCCGAACAGGGTCGTCTGGAGGGCGCCGGGATGCGCGGCGTCAAACTCCTTCTGCAGGTCCGGCACTTCGTAGCCGCTCCAGGTGAAATAATTGAGCTGGTCTTCGGCCGCGGCGACCGATGCCAGCAACCCGACGCCCAGAATGCTGCCGGCCATCAAGCCGCCTTTGGATATCCATTTCATCTTGCTCTCCCTTTGTTTTCTCAACGCATGGCGGGTCTTTTCAGCGGCTTCGTCGTCGCCCGCATCGGCGGCGGAGCCGTATCCATCAGCTCGTCTGTAGCTTCGGGCCGCGCCGGCGCAGCCATTCGCTGAAAACCACCAGCACCAGGGTGGCGCCGAGCACCACCGAGCCCAGCGCCAGGATCATCGGCAGCGTGGTGGGAAATCGCAGTTGGCCCCAGATATAGAGCGGCAGGGTTTGCTCCGGCCCGGACAGGAAGAAAGCCACCACGAACTCGTCAAACGAGGTGGTGAAGCACAGGATGAAGGAGGACGCGATGGCCGACAGGCTCAGCGGCAGCGTGATGACGAAGAAGGTCTTGCGCTCGCGCGCGCCCAGGTCGAGCGCGGCCTCTTCCAGCGCCGGGTCGAGGTCGACGAAGCGGCTCAGCATCACCGACAGGCTCAAGGGCGTGCAGACCACCACATGGCCGAAGGCGATGGCCCACAGGGAATTCTCGAAGCCGAGCAGGCGCAGCAGCACCAGCATGGCGATGCCGAGGATGATGGCCGGGATCAGCAGCGGCAGATTGGCCAGCACCGTCATCGCCTTCGCCAGGCGCAGCTTGTAGCGCACGATGGCGAAGGCGCCGAGCGTGCCGAAGATGGTGGCGAAGGTGGCGGCGAAAAGCCCGACCATGAAACTATTGCCCGCCGCGCGCAGCAGCGCGTCGTTCTCCGCCAGCTTGTGGTACCATTGGGTGGTGAAGCCCTTCAGCGGAAACGCCACATAGATCCCGTCATTCAGCGAGAACAGCAGGATCATGAAGGACGGCAGATAAAGCAGCACCGCGAAGAGCGGCACATAGACATAGAGCCAGCGCCGCTCCACGACGTCCAGCGCGTACGGCACTTTCCGCTTCATGCGGGCCTCTTGGCGAGCTTCGCGCCGCCGGCAATCCCCGCGAGCAGCAGCCCGACCACCAGGATGACGGTAACCGAGAGGGCCGATCCGGCCGGCCAGTCATTGGCTTTGCCGAATTGCGATTGGATCAGGTTGCCCACCATGATGCCGCCGGGTCCACCGACGAGCGTCGGCGTGACGTAGTCGCCCACCGTCGGCACGAAGATCAGCAAAGCCGCCGCGACCACGCCTGGCAGGGAGAGCGGCAAGGTGATCTGGCGGAAGTTGGCGAAAGGCCTGGCGCCCAGGTCGCTCGCCGATTCCAGCAACGATTTGTCGATCCGTTCCAGCGCCACATAGATCGGCAGCACCGCGAAGGCGAGATAGGCGTGGCTCAGCGCCACGACGACGGAAAACGGATTATAGACCAGGAACTGCAGCGGCGCGTCGATCAGGCCGACCGTCTTCAGCGCCGAGTTCACCACGCCGTTGAAGCCCAGGATGATCTTCCAGGCGAAGATGCGCAAAAGATACGAGGTGAAGAACGGCGCCGTGATCAGCACCAGCAGCAGCGCCTTGTGCCGGCTCGCCTTGAAAGCGATGAAATACGCGACGGGATAGGAGAGCAGCAGGGTCACCGCCGTCACCGCCGCGGAGATCAGCAACGAGCGGAACAGCACAAGCCAGAACACCGGCCGCGTCACGTTCTGCGCATATCCGTCCCAACTGAATTCGGTGAACAGGCGGATCGGGTCGACCCGCTGGAAGCTGAGCGCGAAGACCAGCGCCAGCGACAACAGCACGATCAGCACCGCCGAAACGCCCAACGGCGCCAGCATCAGGTACTGCCCGATACGATTGTCGCTCCGGACCATGCCGCCCCTTTCCGGGTTCTGGCCGCGCTTCCCCGTGCGCCCTATCGAACCATCAGGGTGGTGAAACGGTCAAGAGATTTTCGCGAATGTGAAATGCTGTGGCGCGAGGTTCGCACATCCATCGTCATCCCAGGCTTGCCCCGGGCTCGAGGCGATTGCGCAGTCTGCAGAGATGAAGTCGCGCGGAATTCTTGCGGGCCTGACGAAGGACTCCGTCGCTCCGCGTCCCAACTATGCCGGCTGCAGATCCGCGTTGCGCTGCGTCCGGATCTTGCGATAGGCGTCGTTCAGCTTGGCCGCCCGGCGGGTTGCCAGTTCCATGAATTCCGCCGGCAGGCCCAGGGACTGGATGCGGTCGGGATGCACCACGCCGACGGCGCGATGATAGGCCTCCTGCAGGTCCGTGTTGCTGGCCGCGGGCGTCACGCCGAGCAGGTCGTACGGATCGGATGTCTCGACCGTCCGGTCCATTTCGATCGGCACCAGGGAGCGGATCACCTTCTTCGCGAACATGATGATCGACCCGTCCGCCCGCTCGAACGGCAGGAAGTCGCGCTCGTCATTCAGCACGTCGCTGACGCGCAGCGCGGCCGGCACGAACATATGGAGGAGCTGTTCGCCGTCGCCCACGTCGAGGGTCACGGCGACTTTGTGGCAGATCTTCTTGATGCTTCGGGTCTGGAGCATGCAACCGCCCTCGCGCACAAATCCGGTTCGCTGATCACACTAGGCTGGGTCGGTTGCCAAGTTGTAAAAAAACGCCGCGCGAGGCCTCGGCCACACGGCCTAGGCCGCCGGTTGGAACAGCTCCACCACATTGCCGAACGGATCCTCGAGCAGAATCTGCTGGCCGCCGGGGCCGGTCACGATGTCGTTGCGGAACCTGGCGCACTGTGCCTTGAGCTTCGCGACAGTCGCCACGAGATCGGACACTTCGATGACGAAGCGGTTCCAGCCGCCCGGTGCCGGCTTGCTGCCATCCGGCATCGGGCGCGAGGCCGATGCGTTCGGTCCCGCCAGCCACAGTGTCAGGTCGCCACGTTTCAGGATCGCCATGTTGGGGCCGAACTGCTGCTGCAGCTCGAAATCGAGGGTCTTGGTATAGAAACCGACTGCGGCTTCAACATCGGCCACGAAATATCGCACGGCTGCCATTTGCGCCTCTCGCTGCGTGAGCGCCCTCGACCCCAAGAGTGCAGCCCTGCGCATCGACACGCAACATCGACCGTGTGGCGCGGCTTTGCAACCGGGCGGCAGGAGCTATATGGGTTGGGGTGCGCCTAGTCCGGCAGCTTCACGCCGCGCTGGCGGCAGGCGGCGATCAGCGTGTTGTTGAGCAGGAGGGCGATGGTCATCGGGCCGACGCCGCCCGGCACCGGCGTGATCGCCGAGGCTTTCGGATAGCAGCTCGCGTAATCGACATCGCCGACCAGCTTGCCCTTGCCGTCCTTCTCGATGCGGTTGATGCCGACATCGATGACCACGGCGCCCTCCTTGATCCAGTCGCCCTTCACCATCTCCGGCCGTCCGACGGCGGCGACCACGATATCGGCGCGGCGCACTTCGCCCGGCAGATCCTTGGTCTTGGAATGGGCGATGGTGACGGTGCAGCTCTCGTTCAGCAGCAATTGCGCCATCGGCTTGCCGACGATGTTCGAGCGGCCGATCACCACCGCATGCTTGCCGGAAAGATCGCCCAGGCGATCCTTCAGCAGCAGCAGGCAGCCATAGGGCGTGCAGGGCACCAACCCTTGCCCGCCGGTGGCGAGGCGCCCGGCATTCACCACGTGGAAGCCGTCGACATCCTTGTCCGGATCGATGGCGTTGATGATCGCTTGAGGATCAATCTGCTTCGGCACCGGCAACTGGCACAGGATGCCATTGACCTTGCTGTCCTTGTTCAGCTTGTCGATGAGCGCCAGCAGCTCGGCCTGGGTCGTGGTGGCCGGCAGCTTATGCTCGAAGCTGGCCATGCCGGATTCCTTGGTCTGCTCGCCCTTGTTGCGGACATAGACCTTGCTGGCCGGATCTTCGCCGACCAGCACGACGGCGAGACCCGGCGTGAAGCCGT
>DASZQC010000186.1:0-12356 GCA_035549815.1 Dongiaceae bacterium | reverse complement strand
GCGCCACCGCATCCCGGAAAAGAAGCTGCAGGAGGGCCAGATCCTGGTCTACCAGGTGCCGATCCCGGAACCCTTGCGCTGGCTGGAGCCGCGCGAGACCGAGACGCGCAAGATGCACGCTTTGTCCGAATATGGCGTCATGCATGTGCGGCTCTATGAAGACATCGCCACCCACGGCCGCATCGCCACAGCTTACGATTACCCGGTGCAGGTAAACGACCGCTACATCATGCGGCCGTCGCCGATCCCCAAGTTCGACAATCCGAAGATGGACATGAACCCGGCCTTGCAATTGTTCGGCGCGGGCCGCGAGAAGCGCATCTATGCGGTGCCGCCTTATACCAAGGTGAAGAGCCTGGATTTCGACGATTACCCGTTCGAGGTCCAGACCTGGGAGCATTCCTGCGCCCTGTGCGGTTCCGAGAATAGCTTCCTGGACGAGATCATCACCAACGACCAGGGCGAACGCATGTTCGTCTGCTCCGACAGCGATTATTGCCACGACCGGCAGGTCGCCAAGCACCGGGAGGCCGCGGAATGAGCGCGCAAGACCAACCGCTGCTGCGGGTCGAGAATCTCAACCGCTATTACGGCGCGCGCGCCGCCTGCGTCGATGTCAGCTTCGATCTGTGGCCGGGCGAGGTCATGGGCGTGGTGGGCGAATCCGGCTCCGGCAAGACCACCTTGCTGAATTGCCTGTCGGCGCGGCTGAGGCCCGATGGCGGCCGGGTGCTCTACAACACGCGGCACCAGGGCCTGACCGACATCTATGGCATGAGCGAGGCGGAGCGGCGTTTGCTGACCCGCACCGATTGGGGCCTGGTGCACCAGAATCCGCGCGACGGGCTGCGCCTCGGCGTCAGCGCCGGCGCCAATATCGGCGAGCGCTTGATGGCGGTCGGCGCACGCCATTACGGCAACATCCGGCAGGAGGCGACCGACTGGCTGGGCCGCGTCGAGATCGACGCGGCGCGCATCGACGATCAGCCGCGCGCCTTCTCCGGCGGCATGCAGCAGCGGCTGCAGATCGCCCGCAACCTGGTGACCAAGCCGCGCATCGTCTTCATGGACGAGCCGACCGGCGGCCTCGACGTCTCGGTCCAGGCGCGGCTGCTCGATCTGCTGCGCGAACTGGTGTCGCAACTCGATCTGTCGGTGGTCGTGGTGACGCACGACCTCGCCGTGGTGCGATTGCTGGCGCACCGGCTGATGGTGATGCGCCAGGGACAGGTGGTGGAAACGGGGCTGACGGATCAGGTGCTGGACGATCCGCAGCATCCCTATACGCAATTGCTGGTTTCTTCGGTGTTGCAGGCATGAGCATTCTCGCGATCGAAGTGAGCGGGCTGGGCAAGCAGTTCCGGCTCCATACCCAAGGCGGCGTCGCCATCGAGGTGTTCCGCGACCTCGATTTCCAGGTCCGGTTCGGCGAATGCGTGGCGCTGCACGGTCCCTCCGGCTGCGGCAAGTCGACTTTGCTGCGCGCCCTCTACGCCAACTACAAGGTGGGCGAGGGCACGATCCGCGTGCGCCATCAGGAGAATTGGGTGGACATGGCGCAGGCCGAGCCGCGCGCGGTACTTGCGGTGCGGCGCCATTCCATGGGCTATGTCAGCCAGTTCCTGCGGGTCATCCCCCGCGTGCCGGCGCTCGAAATCGTGGCAGAGCCGCTGCGCCTGCGCGGCATCGAGGCCGAAGAGGCGCGGGTCCGCGCCGGCGATATGCTGGCCCGGCTGAACGTGCCGGAGCGGCTGTGGGGCCTCGCCCCGGCCACCTTCTCCGGCGGCGAGCAGCAGCGGGTCAATATCGCGCGCGGCTTCATCGCCGAAATGCCGATCCTGCTCCTGGACGAGCCGACGGCCGCCCTCGACGCCGCCAACCGTGCTATCGTGGCGGAGCTGATCCTGGAGCGGAAGGCGGCGGGAACCGCCATCGTCGGCATTTTCCATGATGCGGAGATCCGCACCCAGGTCTGCGACCGCATATTCGAGATCGAACCATTCAAGGCGGCGGCATGAGCAACGAGTTCATTCTGACCAACGCGCAGATCGTCACCGCGGATTCGGTGGTTGCCGGCACGGTGCGCATTGTCGACGGCAAGGTCGCCGACATATCGGCCGGACCGACGCAGACGGCGGGCGCGCAAGACCTGGGCGGCGATTACCTGCTGCCCGGCCTGGTCGAGATTCATACCGACAATATGGAAAAGCATTTCGAGCCGCGCCCCGGCGCGGTCTGGCCGTCTCCCCTGGCGGCGGTGCTGGCGCACGATGCGCAGGTCATCGGCGCCGGCATCACCACCGTGCTGGACGCGGTCTGCGTCGGCGACTACCGCGACAGCGGCAAGCGCCGCCGCATCCTGAAGGATTCGATCGAGAGCGTCGCCACGGCCCGGGCGGCCAACCTGCTGCGCGCCGACCATCTGTTCCATCTGCGCTGCGAGATTTCCGATCCCGGCGTGGTGGAGATGTTCGAGCCCTATGCGGACCATCCCTTGCTTAGGCTGGTGTCGTTGATGGATCACACGCCGGGCCAGCGCCAGTGGCGCGACCTCGAGAGCTATCGCACCTTCCATCGCGACAAGGGCTGGAACGATTCAGAGTTCGCCGAGGTCGTCGCCGACTATAAGGACAAGATGGCGCGGCATTCGGACGTGAACCGCAAGGCGGTGCTCGATCTGTGCCGCGGCCTGGATGTGCCGCTGGCCAGCCATGACGACACCACCGAGGAGCATGTCGAGCAGGCGCATGCGGAAGGCATCGCCATCTCCGAATTCCCAACCACCTTGCCGGCCGCCAAGCTGGCGCGGTCCTATGGCATGATGAATGTGATGGGCGCGCCCAACGTGGTGCGCGGCGGGTCGCATTCCGGCAACATCTCGGCCCTGGCGCTGGCGGAGGCGGGATTGCTGGACGTGCTCTCGTCCGACTATGTGCCGAGCAGCCTGCTGCATGCCGGATTCCTGCTGCAGCAGCGCGCGGGGGTGAGCCTGCCGGATGCCATGCGGACCGTCGCGCTCAATCCGGCGCGCGCCATCGGCCTGACCGATCGCGGCGAGATCGCGCCAGGCCGGCGCGCCGATCTGGTGCGGGTGCGCCTGCATGGCGATCTGCCGATCGTGCGCGAAGTCTGGCGCGGCGGATCGCGCGTCGCCTGATGAGCGGTCGCTACGCCATCTATTTCGCGCCGCTCGCCGGCAGCGCGCTGGCGCGGTTCGGCGATGGCTGGCTGGGACGCGAATCCGAAACCGGCAATACGCTGCCACAACCGGCGCTCAACGGCTTTGACGTGCGCCGCTTGCAGGCGCTGACCGAGGCGCCCCGGCATTACGGCTTTCACGGCACGCTGAAGCCGCCTTTCCATCTGGCGGACGGTTGCGATGTTGCGGATCTGCGTCGCGCCATCGTCGGTTTCTCAGCGCGCCAGCGGCCGTTCGAGATCAAGGGCCTGCAACTGCGCGCCATCGGCGATTTCCTGGCTTTGATTCCGGGCCGGGCGGAGCCTGCTTTGTCGGCTTTGGCCGATGCGTGCGTCGTCGAGTTCGACGCCTATCGCGCGCCGCCCGATGCGGTCGAACTCGCCAAGCGCCACGCGGCCGGCCTCACACCGCGCCAATGCGAGTTCCTGGCGCGCTGGGGCTATCCCTATGTGCTGGACGAATTCCGCTTTCATCTGACCCTGACCGGCGCGATCGCCGATGCGGGCGAACGCACCCAGGTCGCGGACCACATCGCGCCGCTGGTCGCGCCATTGGTCGGGCAGCCGGTGCCGGTGCGCGAGCTGTGCCTGTTCCACCAGCCGGACCGCGGCGCCGCATTCCGGTTGATCGAGCGATTCCCGTTCGGCGGATGAAGCAACAAGCCGACATCGCGGTGCGGCTGGGCCGTCTGGTCTATGTGATTGGGCCGTCGGGTTCGGGCAAGGACAGCATCATCACCTATGCCCGCGACAGGCTTGGCGCGGAGAGCGGCGGCCACGTCTTTGCGCGGCGTCACATCACCCGGCCGGCAGGCAGCGGCGGCGAGGACCACATCCCGATCGATCCGGACGTTTTCGATCGCGATTGCGCCGCCGGTCGTTTCGCCTTGTCCTGGCGCGGCAACGGATTGGGCTATGGGGTGACTGCGGAGATCGACTTGTGGCTCCGCGCGGGCCGCCATGTGGTGCTCAACGGCTCGCGCGGGTATCTACCGGAAGCCCAGGCTGTTTATCCAAACCTGCTGCCGGTCCTGATCCGGATCGACCCGGTCGTGCTGCGCCAGCGCCTGTCCGCGCGCGGGCGCGAGACGCCGGAACAGATCGAGGCACGCATTCAGCGCGCCGCGGAGCTGGAGGCGGTCGACCATCCGGCGCTTGTCACGATCGCCAATAACGGTCCTCTGGCGCATGCGGGTGAGTCCTTTCTGGCGCTGCTGCGGTCGCTCTAAAGAAACCGGCGCCGCAGCCAGGCAGAGAGCAAATCGATCAGCGACACGGTGATGATGATCATGATCATCACCGCGCAGGTTTGCGCGAAATAGAAGCCGCGGATCACTTCCCACAAAACCACGCCGATGCCGCCGGCGCCAACCATGCCGACCACGGTCGCCGAGCGCACGTTGGATTCGAATCGATAAAGCGAATAGGAGACCCAGAGCGGGATCACCTGCGGGATCACGCCGTAGAGAATTTCTTCCAGCACATTGGCGCCGGTGGCACGGATGCCCTCGACAGGGCGCGGATCGATCGCCTCCACCGCCTCGGAGAACAATTTCGCCAGCACGCCGGTGGTGTGGACGAAGATCGCCAGAACGCCGGCGAACGGCCCAAGGCCGACGGCGACGACGAACAGCATGGCGAAGACCATCTCGTTGATGGCGCGGAGCGCATCCATCAGCCGGCGCACCGGCTGGCGCAGCCAGATCGGCGACAGGTTCTCGGCCGCCATCAGGCCGAAGGGAATCGCGAACACGATCGCCAGGAACGTTCCCCAGACGGCGATCTGCAGGGTCTTGATGATCTCTTCGACGTAATATCGCCAATGGCCGAAATCGGGTGGGAAGAACTCCGCGCCCAGTTCCGCCATGTTTCCTGCATCCTCAATCAGCGCCCAGGGGCGGATATCGGCGCCCTGGTAGGAATAAGCGAGGATGGCGAATCCCAGGCCATAGAGCAGCACCGTGCCGAGCGAAGAGCGCAGTGATTTCGGCGGATGCGTCGATGCCGGCTGCAAAGTGTCGAGAGCCTGGGCCATGCTCTTTTACCTTTCGGATAGGGAAAGGGCGCCGGAACTGTCGCTCCGGCGCCCTTTGGACGGTTTAGTTGGTGACGGCTGCTTTCTTCTTCAGCTCGGCGAGCTGGGCGTCGATCTCAGCCAGCTTGGCCTGCTTGTCGGCGTCGGAGACCGTCGTGTCGTTCTCAAGCGCAATGCGCTTCTTGAACAGCTCCAGGGTGCGGATCGGCACCAACTGGTCGTCGTTGGACTCCTTGAATTTGCCCCATTGCAGGCCGGCCAGGACCTGGGTCTCTTCCGGTGTGCTGCCGTAGGTCATGAAGAAGTCCTTGATCTTCGCCTTGTCGCCGTCGGACAGGTCCTTGCGCCACGCGATCGGGTCGGACGGTATCAGCGGCGACTTCCAGATCACCTTGATCTCCTTGAACTTCTCGGGGAAGTTCTTCTCGATCTTCGCCAGGTTCTCGGTGTTGTTGGTGGCGAAATCGACCTGCTTGTTGGCGACGGCCAGGGCGTTGGACTCGTGATTGCCGCTGACGGTCTGCTTGAAATAGCTCTTCGGGTCGATCTTGTTCAGGCCGAACACGTAATAGCCCGGCACCAGGTAGCCGGAGGTCGAGTTGGGATCGCCGTTGGAGAAGGTGATCTCCTTGCCGTGCTTGATCACGTCGTCGACGGAATTCAGCATGGCATTGTCCTTGTGCGCGATCAGCAGCGACCAATAGCCCGGGCTGCCGTCGGCGGCGACGGTCTGCACGAAAATCTGGGCGCCGGCGCGGTCGACCGCTTCCATGGCGGCCTTGTTGCCGTACCAGGCCACGTCGACCTTGCCGAAGCGCATGCCTTCGATGACGCCGGCATAGTCCGGCGCGAAGAAGGCATTCACCTTCATGCCAAGCTTCTTGCTCATGTCGGCCAGGAACGGATCCCAGACCGTCTTCAGGTTCTGCGAAGATTCGGTGGAGATGATGCCGAAATTCAACTCTTTCAAATCGTCCGCCTGCGCTGCGCTGCCGAGGCCGACGGCCAGGGTCAGCGAAAGAGCGGCGGATCTCAGCCACTTGCCGATCATAGATAGCTCCTTTGGTTGGACGTGGAACGAATGTGCGAGGAGAAGGAAACTCAGCCGGCGGCCGCGACGGCCAGCGCCTCTGCCGGCTGCGGGAAGCCGACGACATTGCGCGAGCGGCGATCCTTGACGGACGCGATCGCTTCGCCGAACAGCAGCTCTTCGGCGTCGGCGCCATAGAGCTCGCTGAGCTTTTCCGGGGTGAGCGCGGCGCTGGGGCCGTCGAACACCACCTTGCCGTCGCGCAAGGCGACGGTGCGCGGGCAATAGCGCATGGCGAACTGCACCTGGTGCAGCGACACCAGTACGGTCACGCCGTCGACGCGATTGAGCTCGGAGAGGGACTCCATCACCCGGCGCGCCGCCTCGGGATCGAGCGAGGCGATCGGCTCGTCGGCCAGGACCAGCCTGGCGCGTTGCACCATCGCGCGGGCGATGGCGGCGCGCTGCTGCTGGCCGCCGGACAGGTTGGCGGCGCGCTGGAACGCCCAATCGGCAATGCCGACACGCTGCAAGGCGGCGATGGCGAGGCGGCGCTCGTGCTCCGGGAAGCGAAAAGTGAGGGTGCGCCACAAGGGCAGGCGGCTCAGCGTGCCGATCAGGACGTTGGTGATGACCGACAGGCGGTTCACCAGGTTGAATTGCTGGAACACGAAGCCGACATTGCCGCGGATGCGCCGCACCTCGGCGCTGAGGCGGCCTTCGGCCTGGACGCTCTGGCCGCCGACCGACACCGCGCAGCCGCCCGTCGTGCGGTCGGCCGCGACCAAGCCGGCCAGATGTCGCAGCAGGGTGGACTTGCCGGAGCCGGAGGCGCCGATCAGGGCCACCATTTCGCCCGGAGCGATATGCAGGCTGACATTGTCGAGGGCTCTCCGACCGCCGGAGAAGGTCTTGCTGAGGTTGCGCACCTCGACTGCCGCCTGATTCATGCCTGTTCTCCCCGGTCGGATGACGTGCCCTGTCGCGCCGGCGCTGAACCGCCGACTCATTCACGCTTTTGACGAATTGTGGGGAGCCGCCCTGACCGGAGCGTCAGCCGATCCGTGAAGAATGGTTGTCAGTTTTGTGACAGCGTCTGGATCGAGCGGGGACTTGTCTACCGGCTTTGGGAAACTCAGAGCCCCAGGAGCTTTTCCAGCCGTTTGACCTGATTCATCAGCATGGTCTTGCCCAGGCTGATCTTGCAGCCGCGCTGTTGCGCGGCGAGCAGAAGGGGCGTCATTTCCGGAGCCATGATGATCTCGGACACGGACATGGCGCCGGTCAGGGTTGAGGGATCCACCGGCAGCGGATCGCCGGGCTTCATGCCGGCGGCGCTGGAATTGATCACCGCGTCGTAGCCTGTCGCGTCGGCCTTGGCGGCGAAGGCATTGCAAGCGGGATAGGCCGCCTTCACCGCCTGGGCCAGGTCGCGGGCCTTGGCCTCCGTGCGATTATGGATGCCGAGCGCCGCGGCGCCCGCGCCGGCGACGGAGAAGGCGATGGACCGTCCGGCGCCGCCGGCGCCGATCTGCAGCACGCGCTTAGCATGAAAGTCGATGCCGCTTTCCTTCGCGCCGTCGACGAAGCCGATGCCGTCGAGATTGTCACCGACCAGACGGCCATCCGCCTCGCGGCGCACGAAATTGACCGAACCGACCAGCCTGGCCTGCGGCAGCAATTCATCGATCAACGAAGCGACCGCGATCTTGTGCGGGATGGTGATGCCGAAGCCGACAACATTCTGGAACTTGCGGATGGCGCCGACCGCCTGTTCCAGGTCGGCCGGCTTCACATGCAACGGCGAGATGGCGATGTCATGCCCCAGAGCCCGCAACTCGCGCGTCAGCACGACGCTGCCGCGGATATGCGCGACAGGATCGGCCAGGATGAACATGATCTTGGTCTTGCCGCTGATCTCCATAACGGCGAACCTTAAGGCAATTGCCAGCGCGGGGTGCGATCCAGGTTCTGGGCCTTGCCGTAGGTCTTGTATTGCTGCTGCACAACGACCCACTCGTCGGCCGTCAGCAAAGTCGGCGAACCCACGCTGCGCGCCAGCAGGTACTGCTTGGCGAGCGCTTCCAGCTTCAGCGCCGTCTCGAACGCGGAGAGCAACGTGGTGCCGCGCGTCAGCATGCCGTGATTGGCGAGCAGGCAGGCGGTGCGATCCTTCAGCGCCCTGCCGGCGTGCTCGGCCAGTTCTTCGGAGCCGAAGGGATGGTAATCGACGCAGGGCACATCCATGCCGCCGAAGCCCTGGACCATGTAATGAAAGGCCGGGATCGGCTGGCGGAAGGTCGCCAGCGCCACGCAATGATCGGCATGGGTGTGGACGACGGCCTTGGCGTTCGGCGCATGCTGATAGACCGCGCGATGCATGCCTGTCTCGGAGGAGGGGCGCAGCGGCCCTTCGTGGCTGCCGTCGAAGCGGGCATAGACGATGTGGTGCGGCGCCAAGGTCTCCACGCGGCAGCCGGCTGGGGTGATCAGCATGCCATCCTGCCAGCGCACGCTGATATTGCCGGTGGCGCAGACATTGAGGCCGCGCCGCTCCAGCTCCGCATTCACTTCGACGATGGCGGTGCGGATCGAATCTTCACTCATGCTGCTTTGCCCTGATCTGCCGCGGCCTGGTCCAGCATGTCGATGCTGCCCAGCTTGCCGGGTTTGAGGTGGAAGGAAATCGGATCGGTGCCGGCGGTGACGGCGCGCGCGGTACCGGGGCCGCGATAGGGGCTGATATCCATGGCGCGGACCTTCAGCGCCTCCAGCACCGCGCCGGAAGTTTCGCCGCCGGCGATGACGAAGCGGCGCACGCCATGCCGGTGCAAGGCCACTGCGACCTTGCCCAGGATATCCTCGGCGCGCTTCGCCGCGCTGTGCCGGCCGAATTTCTTCTGCGCCGAGGCGACGGCTTCGGGCGTGGCCGACACGGCGAAGGCAACGGAGCCGTGCGCCAGCTCGCGCCGCGCCTGGTCGACGGCGTGGTCGACCAGTTCCGGTTTCACCGCGGCCTCCAGAAGGTCGATCGCATGCACCGGGTGCGATTTGCCGAAATGCGCGATCTGCTTCGCCGTCTGCTCGGCGCAACTGCCGGCCAGGATCACCGCCGGCCCGGCGATGGAGCGCAATTCCGCCGGCGGTGAGGGCGCGCCGGCCAGGCCCTGTGCGCGCCATAGCTCCGGATAATACTCCGCGACGGACGAGCCGCCGGTCATCAGTGGCCAGTCGACACAGATCTCCGCCATGCGTTTCAGATCGTCATTGCTGAGCGCGTCGCAGATGGCGTAGCGGATGCCGGCGGCCTTCAGCTTCGCCACGGCTTCCCGACGGACGTTGAGGTCGCTCTGCAATTCCTCGTGCCGGATCAGCCCGACCTTGTGCCTGGTCTGCGCCTGCAGCACCCGCACCAGATTGGGATCGCGCATGGGGGTCAGCGGATCGAGGCGCTTCGGCGATTCCGAGATGAGCTGGTCCGCCCAGTACAGATAGCCGCGATAGACCTTGCGCTCCACGTCGGGGAAGGCGGGGTCGAAGCCGGTGAAATCCGTGCCTAGCCGGTCGGCGAGATAATCGGCGCAGGGGCCGATATTGCCGCGCGGCGTCGAATCGAAGGTGGCGCAGTATTTAAAGAAGACTTGTCGGACGCCGCGCTTGGTCAGCGCGTCCATCGCCTTGGCAAAATCCCGCACGGCTTTCGAAGCCGGAGCCACCCGGCTTTTCAGCGCGATCACCGCCACCTCGAGATCCTTGAGATCGCCCGGCCGTGCCAGCTTGGTCAGCAGGCGGGTGCGCAGGCCGTCGCGGGCCATCATCGACGCCAGCTCCAGCCCGCCGGTGAAATCGTCGGAAATTCCTCCCAATAACAGTGGCTTGTCGCGCGGCTCTTGATCCATGGCGCCACTTTTCCCCTTCACGCGGCGAAAGATATAGCATATAGGATCACGAGTTCTATAGGATATATCTTCGACGGACGAGCCCGCCCAAGGATGCGTTTCCAGGTGCGGTCAACGTCCGTGGGCATCAGGGGGTCGCCTTTGGACCGCATGCACAATTCCATCGACGCCGCTTTGCGCGACCGCGCCCAACGGGTCATCCCGAACGGCATGTGGGGGCATATGAATGCCGCGCGCCTGCCGGCGGCCTATCCGCAATACTTCTCCCGCGCCGATGGCTGCCGCGTCTGGGACGCGGACGGGCGCGAATATGTCGACTTCATGTGCGCCTATGGGCCGATGCTGCTCGGCTACAACGACGCCGATGTGAATCGCGCGGCGGACGAGCAGCGTGCGCAGGGCGACATCTTCAACGGCCCCAGCGCGCGGCTCGTCGAGCTGGCGGAGCTGATGGTCGATACCGTCGCCCACGCCGATTGGGCGATGTTCCAGAAGAACGGCACCGACGCGACCACCGTGTGCGCGATGATCGCGCGTGAGGCGACGGGCAAGCGCAAGATCCTGGTGGCGAACGGCGCCTATCATGGCGCGGTCCCGTGGTGCAATCCGTATCCGAATGGCGCGACGGCAGAAGACCGCGTGCATTTGATCCGCTACGACTACAACGACGTCGCCAGCCTGGAGCGCGCCGTCGCCGAGGCCGGTGACGATTTCGCCGGCCTGTTCGTCTCCGCTTTCAAGCACGACCTCGGCAAGACGCATGAGGCGCCGACGAAGGCATTCGCTGAGGCCGCGCGGCGCCTGTGCGACAAGGCGGGCGCCGCCCTCATCGTCGACGACGTGCGCGCCGGTTTCCGGCTCCATATGGGCGGGTCGTGGGAGCTGGTCGGCGTGAAGCCGGACCTTGCCGCCTGGTCCAAGGCGATCGCCAATGGCTATGCACTGGGCGCCGTCACCGGCAACGACAAGTTCCGCGCCGCGGCCGGACGCATCTTCGTCACCGGCTCGTTCTGGTATGGCGCCATCTCCATGGCGGCGTCATTGGCCGCGATCCGCAAGATGAAGGAGGTCGACGCCGTCGGCATCATGCAGCGCATGGGCCAGCGCCTGCGCGACGGCATCGATGGCCAGGCCAAGGCGCATGGCGTGAAGCTGCAACAGAGCGGCCCGGTGCAGATGCCGGTGATCCTGTTCGACGACGATGCCGATCGCAAGAAGGGTTGGCTGTTCTGCACCGAGGCGCTGAAGCGCGGCGTCTATATGCACGCAACCCATACGATGTTCCTGAGCGCGGCGCACACGGCGGCCGACATCGATCGCACCTTGGATGCGACTGACGCGGCCATGGCCGAGGTCGCCAGGCAGTTTGGATAGAGGCAATTTGGATAAGGCAATATGAGCGCACTCTTGTCTTTCATTGATGGCGATCAGCCGCTTTCCGGCGTCAATCTGCAGCAGGTCGACGGCAAGAGCCGCACCGACCGCGTCTATCACCAGATGCGCGACCGGCTGATGCGCGGCATCTTCAAGCCGCACCAGCGCCTGCGCATCAGCGAGCTGTCGCAGGCCTTCGGCACCAGCGAGACCCCGGTGCGCGAGGCGATCTTCCAACTCGTTCGCGACGGCGCGGTGGAGGCGAAGACGCACTCCTATTACCGTGTGCGCAAGCTCTCCGTCGCCGAATATATGGAGCGGCGCGAAATCCGCTTGCTGCTGCAGCCCTTGGCGGCGCGGCGGGCGCTGGAGCACATCACCGAGGACGACATCGACCTGCTGGAGCGGATGCACGCCAAGCTGGTCGCGGCCGAGGCGGCGAAGGATTACGAGACCGCCGTCCGCGCCAATTTCGATTTCCACTTCGGGCTCTATCGCCTGTCGAAGATGCCGGCGCTGATCGGCATGATCGAGAATCTGTGGATCCAGCACGGCCCGATGCTGAACTACCTCTATCCCGAAGGCCATCCGACCTACGAGAAGGAGCACCAGCACGTCTATATGCTGCGGGCGATGCGGGCGCGTGATGCCGAGGCCCTGTGCGACGGCGTGCGCGGCGATTTGATCGAAGGCGGTGCCAGGTTCCTGGCGCATCTCCAGGAGCTGGAGCTGCGCGAAGCGGAGGCGACGAAATGAACGCCGTCCGGGGGAAGCGCGGCCACAACGTCTCGCGGGCGCATCTCGCGGACCGGGCGATGTT
>DASZQC010000185.1:0-2964 GCA_035549815.1 Dongiaceae bacterium | reverse complement strand
CGTCACCTGCTCCACCAGCGCGTCGCGGCGGATCAGGCCGGCGATCCATTCGCAGCTTCCGGCGTGGAAGACTTCGCCCTTGCCCTTGGGGAAGTTCACCATCATGCCGCAAGTGTTCTTGATGCGGTTGATGGTCTCCATGCTGTCGCTGCCCAGCAACGTCTGCGCCAGGAACGCCGCGTCGAGATGAGCGATGAAGACGTTGTCGTCATCCACGTTCTCGCCTTCTTCGGAAAGCGTCGCCTGGCCCAGGGCGAGAATCTCCAATCCGTCCGGCGCGCCGGCATCCTTGGTGGGATAGGGCAGGCCGGCGCGCATCTCGTAATCCAGGCCGTCGACCTCGTAGCCGAACACCTTGGAAGCGCTGCCCAGAACGTCGCCGTAATGCAGGCCGGTGCCCTTGAAAGCCCAATGGTCCGGGCGATAGATCGGGAAGCCGCCGGCGCCGCGTGGCGCCATGCCGCCCCAACCGACATAGAGGCCGCGCGTGCCATTGAGGCCGAAGGTCGATGCGCCCGGCCGGCCGACCTCCGGTGAATCCCACAGGTTGGTCACGAAGCGCTGCCGGTCGGTGCCGTAATACGGGTCTTCGCCCGGGGCGCGATACTTGTAGCAGACCTGCGTCGCGCCCTCGTCTTCCAGGCGGATCTGCCAGCCGAAATTGCCGGCGAAACGCGCCACGCGGCCGCCGCTCGCGACATAATCGTCGACGGCATCGCGCATCGGCCAGGACCAGTATTCGCAATGGCCGACAAAGGCGACGCAGGCATAGGCGTGCAGCAACTCCGGGCGGAGATGCAGGTCGGTCTGCGAACAGAGGTCGATGTCGAATCCCTGCCGCTCCGCCCAATGCGCGAAGTGCCGGTCGTAGGACGCCCAGCCGGCGGAGGCGTATTTCTTCGAATAGCCGTTGCGATAGGCCCATTCCATGTGCGGATAGCGCGGCGGCGCCATCGGCGCCGGCGGCTCGGTCAGCGCGATGCGCGGCGCGTTTGCCGGCAGCACGACGAAGCCCTTGGCCAGCGGCCGATGGATCGACAGCACCGGCGAGAACAGGTTGCGCTGCGGCCCGGTGATGCCTTCGTAGTGATTCGAGCCGCCCCAGTCATTATACGCGGTCCAACTGGCGGTTGCCGCGACCAGCAGCAGGCGCGGCCGAGCCACAACTTGTGAAGCGGGCAGTGATGGCCGCACGATGAACAGATGATGATACTCGTTGGCGCGCCGGTTGCCGCTGGTCGCGACGCGGGTGGTCAGGCGATAGGCGGCGGAGCGCCAATCCGCCGGCACGCGGAATTCGAACGTCACCGGCCACCCGCAGCCTTTGACCGAGCAATCTTCCGGCGTGTCGGCCTCCGTGCCGCGCAAGCCTTCCTTCGACAGTACGATCTCCGGCGCGCGGCTATCGCGGGTGATCTCGAGATCGAAATGCGGCGCGCTGCAAAAGGCGTGCACGCGCACCAGGTCGCCCGGCGCATAAGAGAGCGCGTCGCAATAGGCCCAGATGCGATGCCGCGCGGGATCGGCGCTTGCAACCGTCTCCGGCCAGATGGTGAAAACGGCGGCGCGATGCAGCGCGTCGCTGCCGATTGGTGGTGCATCCTGGATCATTCAAGCTCCGAGCGGACGATAGGCCGCCGACTATCGAACGCAGGCGGGTGCGCAGGCAAGCGTCGCGCGGCATTGATCATTGCTGCGAAAGGATCGCGGCTCGGCCAAGCGGCCTATCGCTCCTGGCCAGCGTGACCGACTCACGGAACATCGCGTATCAATTGTGCAGTTAACTATATCTTGACCATAGAGAGACAGGTCCGCCGGGACCACGCGGGTGTGCGAGGGGCAAAATCTCTTGGCGGCGCCGGCATAAAGTTCAGGCGTGGGTTGCGGGCGACGTTGCTTTCTCTATCATGTTTCAATGCCGCACATATGCGGCGGCATGCAATGGGCACCTTGAGTCGGCGGGGGCGTTCGACTCCTTGGGGGAATATTCAGAAGGAGATCAGGAATGAGACCGGCTATTGGCGAGATCAAGTTGACCAAAGGCCCGACGCGGTTTCTCACCGCGGTCCTGTCGCGGGCCATCGAGGACCTTGAACAGTGCGGCCTGACCTTGGCAATCATGGAGCATCACGAATTGATGGAGACCAACCGCGCGCTGGAGCATCGCGGCTGGTACGGGCTGCATGATCATTACGGCCATGAGCGGTTCCGCGGCCTGGCGATCATGGACAGCGGACTGAACCGCGTGTTCGCGACGATCGCCTCGCGGCCGCTCGACCTCGGCAAGCGCTCGGTGGGCGAGGCGTACGAGGATCTGAGCTTTCCCTATCCCTATGGCGTGCCCTTGGGCGCCCGCGACCGCTTCGACAACATTCCGCTCGCCGCCTATCAGTTGAAAGGCAACGGCGTCTATGTCGGGGGCATCTGGATCGATCCCGATGCACGCCACGGCGGCACGGTGGCGCGCGACCTGCCCTGCGGCCTGCTGTCGTACTTGACGCGCTCGCTCTACGCCTATTCGTTCGGGATGGAAGAGCCGGACTTCTTCTTCGGCATCGTCATCGACGATTTGCTGCGCGGACGCGACCACAACAAGTCGACGCTCGACCGCTATGGCTGGCGCTTCTGCGCGCCGGGGCCGGTGTGGGTCAACCACTATCCGACCGCGGACCTGCCGGTGAACACGACCTGGATCGACCGCGCCGCGATCATCGAAACCATCGCCTCGACGCCATGGGTGAGGGAAGCGGACATCCCGAACCGCGAAGTGGCGGCGGCTTAACATCGTCTCGCACCATCACGCGCCTACGGCGCGTGATGGTGCGGTCTGCCCGCTGGTCCTCAGATCATCGAAGTTGCTTGAGCCCTATACGCCATTGACGTATAGCTGCTTGGTCTTGTCCAGTTGTGCGGGCGAAGGTGTCGAAGGCAGGAGAAAAGGTCCTACGCGGCGCGCGTGAAGCG
>DASZQC010000184.1:0-7012 GCA_035549815.1 Dongiaceae bacterium | reverse complement strand
AAGATCGGCGACAGAACCATCACTGGCCAACTACTGGACGATTCCGTCGGCGTGGTGGAGAGCCTGGACGCGGTCGAACCCTATTGGCGCGACTGGAACGGCGTCGCCGCCGAATTTAACACGCAGTCCGATCGCGTGAAGCGGGGCGTCGGCATTGCCTGTTCCTGGTACGGCATTGGCAACACCTCGCTCAGCAATCCGTCGGAGATGAAGCTCGGCATCTCTCCGGAAGGCCGCATCACGCTCTATTGCGGCGCGGTAGATATCGGCCAGGGTTCCAACACCATCCTGACCCAGATCGCCGCCGAGGCCTTGGGTGTAAGCTCAAGCGAGATCGCCCTGGTCATGGGCGACACGGCGCGGACGCTGGATGCGGGCAAGACTTCCGCCTCGCGCCAGACCGTCGTCTCCGGCAAGGCGTGCGAACTGGCGGCGCTCGATCTGAAGGCGAAGCTCGACGCGCTGGGGAATCGCGCGGCTTTGCACAACCTGCCGGTCGACAATCACGGCGACGTGCTGACCGGCTATGGCCGCTTCGACCCGCCGACCACGCCGCTCGATGTCAACGGGCAGGGCGTGCCCTATTCCTGCTACGGCTTCGCGACACAGGTGGCGCTGGTGGAGGTCGATCTCGACCTCGGCAAGGTGAAAGTGCTGAAAATCGCCGCCGCGCATGATGTGGGCAAAGCGATCAACCCGCAGCAGGTCGAAGGCCAGATCCAGGGCGGCACGGCGCAGGGCATCGGCCTGGCGCTGATGGAGGAGTACATCCCCGGCCGCACCGAGAATCTGCACGACTACCTGATCCCGACCTTCGGCGACATGCCGGAGATGATTTGCCTGATCGTCGAATCGCCGACCCGGCACGGGCCGCACGGCGCCAAGGGCGTGGGCGAGCCGGCTCTGATCTCCACCGCGCCGGCCATCTTCGGCGGCATCTATCGCGCGGCCGGTGTGCGGGTGAAGAAAGTGCCGGTGCTGCCGCATCGCCTGCGCGCGGCGATCCGGGCCAAGGAGGGTGCATGAACGAGATCGCCGCTTCACCCGCGGCCGAAGCCGATGGCGTCATCCGCTGCGACGCCTGCCCGGTCCTGTGCCGCATCCGCCCTGGCAAGCTCGGCGCCTGCGACCGCTACGGCAATGTCGACGGCAAGCTGGTGCGCACCGACCCCTTGGTGCTGCTCGACCGCTCGATCGAATCCGGCCGCGCCGCCGTGCGCTTCGCTGAGGGCGCGCGTGACTGGGACGGCGAACTGATCCGTCAGCCGGACGCCTTCGTCACCGGCATCGGCGCCACCACGACCTATCCCGATTACAAGCCGGCGCCCTTCATCGTCTCCTCCCAGGTCGAGGGCGTCGATTGCATCACCGTCGTCACCGAGGGCATCTTCAGCTATTGCGGGGTCAAGGTGAAGATCGACACCGATCGCTATGTCGGGCCGGAACAGGCAGCCGTGCGCGTGAAGGGCGAGCAGATCGGCCACGTCACCACGCACGAATACGGCTCGCAGATGCTGTCGCTGGGCGGCGTGCATCATTTGACCGGCGGCAGCAAGGCCGAGGGCAACACGACCTGCGATGCGCTGCTGCGCCTGTGCAACAAGCAAGCGGTGGAGATGTCGATCGACGGCGGCTCCACCATCGTGGTGCAGGCGAACCAAGCGCCGATCGTCGACGGCCAGAAAGAAGAGCGCATGCGGGTCGGCTGCGGCTCCGCCGTCACCGGCATCTTCGCCAAGCAATGGTTCGGCCTTGCCGACGAAGTCGTGGTCGTGGACGAGCACATCACCGGCATCTTCACCGAGCACCAGGCTGGCCGCATGCTCGACGCGCGGCCGAGCGGCATCAAGATCCGCGGCCGCAAATCGACACCGGGTCGCTATTTCCAGGTGGCGAAGCCTGGTCTCGGCTGGGGCGGCACAGATCTGAAGGATCCGCTGGAGATCGTCGAACGCTTCGACCCGAAATCCGCCTGGCCGGGATTGCGCCTGTTCATGGTCTCCACCACCGGCGAGCATCATGCCTGGTTCGTGCTGGATGAGGAATTGAAGCCGCGTCCCGCCGATCCGCCGGCGGAGATCGACAAGCTGGTGCATCGCATCGCCGAGAATTGCGAGCCGGCCTTGAGCACCGTCCTGTTCATGGGTGGGGCCGGGGGTTCCTTGCGCGCCGGCGTCACGGAGAATCCGGTGCGTCTCACCATGTCGGTGAAGAACCGCCTGACCCGCGTCACCTGCGGCGGCGCGCCGGCCTATGTCTGGCCCGGCGGCGGCATCACCGTGATGGTGGATGTGGCGCGCATGCCGGACAATTCCACCGGCTACGTGCCGACGCCGGCTCTGGTCTTCCCCATCGAGTTCACCATGCGGCGGGAGGATTACCAGTTGATGGGTGGCCATATGGGCCACGTCGTGCCGGTCGAGCAGGTGCTGGCCGACCAGCGCAAGAAGGCCGTCGCGCCACATGCGGAAAATCCTTGGCCCATGTTGCCGCCCCGCGGGAGTGCCGAATGAGCGCCCAGGCCAGCCTTCTGCCGGGCAACCGCCTGCATCTCAATCATGGGCCGATCGATCTGGTGATCTCGGCCGACGGCGCCGCGCGCGAGATCGAGCGCGCCTACGCGCAGGCGGCCGCCGTGTTTCCGAATATCCTGCCGGAACTGGTGGCCGATCTGCCTTTGCTGCGCACACCGGTCGGCGAACAGAAGCCTGCGGTTTCCGGCATCGTCGCGCGGCGCATGGTGGAGGCGGTTTGGCCCTATCGCGAAACCTTCATCACGCCGATGGCGGCCGTGGCCGGCGCGGTGGCGGAGCATGTTCTGGCGGCGATGATCGAGGTCGCCGATCTGCGCCGTGCCATCGTCAACAATGGCGGCGACATCGCCCTGCATCTGGCGCCGGGCGAACGCATGCGCGCCGGCGTCGTGGGCGACCTGTCGATGCCGCACCTGGACGCGATGATTGAGCTTGTCAGCACCGATCCGGTGCGCGGTCTGGCGACCTCCGGCTGGCGCGGCCGCTCGCAATCGCTCGGCATCGCCGATGCGGTGACGGTGCTAGCGCGCAACACCGCGATGGCGGATGCGGCGGCGACCATGATCGCCAACGCGGTGAACGTGGAAGATGCCGCGATCCAAAGACTGCCGGCCGGCAAGGTGCGCGACGATAGCGACCTCGGCGCCATTCCGGTGACAGTCGAAGTCGGCCCGCTTTCCTCGGCGAAAGTGCGCCAGGCGCTGGAGAGTGGCGCAGACCGCGCCGTCGAACTTAGAGACAAGAATTTGATCGTCGCCGCCTATCTGCAACTGCAGGGCCAGATGCTGGTCGTCGGCGGCATGGAAAAGATCAGTACGGGCAAGGCCGCCTAGGGGAGGACGAATGACCGAGATTTCAGTGCGCAAGTCGCAACTGGTCCTGGACAAGATCTGGCATGACGGCGGCCCGGTGGCGAAGGAGCCGCGGCGGCGCGGCGCCATCCTGACGGTGATCAAGAATCCTTTCGCCGGCCGCTATGTGGAGGAGATCCAATCCTTCATGAAGCCGCTGGAATCGCTTGGCGTCGGCATGGCGCGCGAATTGGCCGAGGCGCTGGGCGGGCCGAAGGCGATCCAGGCCTACGGCAAGGCGGCGATCGTCGGCCTGGATGGCGAGCTGGAGCATGGCGCGCTGTGGCACGCGCCGGGCGGCTATTCCATGCGCGAGGTGCTGGGCGGCACCAAGGCCATCGTGCCGTCGACGAAGAAGGTCGGCCCGGCCGGCGTGCGCATCGACGTGCCGCTGCATCATGTCAACGCCTCCTATGTGCGCAGCCATTTCGACGCCATCGAGGTCGGCATCACCGACGCGCCGAAGCCGGACGAGATCATCTTCATCCTGGCCATGGCCACCGGTCCGCGCGTGCATGACCGCGCCGGCGGGCTGAAGGCGAGCGAGATCAAGGGCGAGGACGGGCAGAAGTGAAGCAGCGCCCGCAGATGCCGCCATCTGATCCGGCAGCCGAATATCGGCTGGAGGATCAGATCGGCTATTGGCTGCGTCGCGCCTATCAGCGGCACATGGCGATCTTCGCCACCGCCATGAGCGATCTCGATCTGACCTCGGTGCAGTTCGCCGCTTTGGTCAAGCTGCGCGACATGAAGGCGGTGACGCAGACCGAGCTGGGCCGGCTGATCGGCATCGACCGCGCAACCATTTCCGGCGTGGTGTCGCGGCTGCAGAAGCGTGGGTTGCTGCAATTCCGGCTGGACCCGCTGGACCGCCGCTCGCGCATCATCGCGCTGACACCGGCGGGCGAGGCGTTGCTGGCGCGGGCGCTGCAGCGCACGGAACGGATCGGCGAGGATACGCTGGCGCCGATCAGCGAGGCGGAGCAGGCCGCCTTGCGCGAGGCGCTGCGCAAGCTGGGATAAGGGGAGGGAACATGAAGGCCGATATCCGCAAACTATTGGTGACGGTCGAGGAAACCCATCGCGAGGCCGGAAAGGGCATCAGTCCCGCTACGCGCAAGGCGGCGGCGGTGGCGGTGATCAAGAACCCGTTCGCCGGAAAGTATGTCGAGGATCTGAACCCGCTGATCGATATCGGCGAGGAGCTTGGCGGCCTGCTGGCGAAGCGCGCGGTGGCGGCGCTCGGCATCGAGGGCGGCAAGGCGGAGAGCTACGGCAAGGCGGCGATCGTCGGCGAGGGCGGCGAACTGGAGCATGCCGCGGCCATCCTGCATCCCAAGATGGGCAAGCCGGTGCGCGAAGCGCTGGTGAAAGGTGCGGCGCTGATCCCTTCGGCCAAGAAAATGGGCACCATCGGCACGCCGATCGACGTGCCGCTCGGCCACAAGGACGCCGCCTTCGTGCGCACGCATTTCGACGGCATGGAGGTGCGCGTCGCCGACGCGCCGCGCGCCGACGAGATCCTGGTGGCGATCGTGGTCACCGATTCCGGCCGCCCGCTGCCCCGCGTCGGCGGCCTGCAGAAGCACGAGATCAAGGGCGAAGACGGGTTGAGGTAGGAGTTCCAAGATGGCAGAACCAGCAGCCGCCGGCGGTCCCGCCGGCAAGATGGTGATCCGCAATGTCGGGCTGATGCTGTCGGGCGATCTGCAGCGCCCGATCCTCGATGCCGACGCGCTGATCGCCGACAAGGGCCGCATCGTCGCCTTCGGTAAGGAAAAGGACCTCGACACCTCCGACGCGCAGGTAACGATCGACGCCAAAGGCTGCGCTCTGTCGCCCGGCCTGATCGACAGCCATGTGCATCCGGTGTTCGGCGATTGGACGCCGCGGCAAAGCCAGCTTGGCTGGATCGATTCCTTCCTCAATGGCGGAGTCACCACCATGATCTCGGCGGGCGAAGTGCATCTGCCCGGGCGGCCAAAGGACATCGTCGGCCTGAAGGCGCTCGCCGTGACGGCGCAGCGCAGCTTCGACGCCTTCCGCCCCGGCGGCGTGAAGGTGCATGCGGGCGCGCCGATCATCGAGAAGGGCATGGAGGAAGCCGACTTCGCCGAGATGGCAAGATCGGGTGTGAAGCTGCTGGGCGAGGTCGGCCTCGGCACCGTGAAGGCCGGCGAAGAAGCCAAGAAGATGGTGGCCTGGGCGCGCAAATACGGCATCCAATCGACCATCCATACCGGCGGGCCGTCGGTGCCGGGCTCCGGCTATATCGACAAGGACGTGGTGCTGGAGGCGGATGCCGACGTGATCGGCCATATCAATGGCGGCCACACCTCGCTGCCGCTGAAGCAGATCGAATGTTTGTGCGAGCAATGCAGCCGCGCCATCGAGGTGGTGCACAACGGCAACGAGATGGCGGGCCTGCACGCGGTGAAGATCGCCAAGCAGCTCGGCCAACTGGAGCGCGTGATTTTGGGCACCGATTCGCCGGCCGGCTCCGGCGTGCAGCCGCTCGGCATTTTGCGCGTCATCGCCATGCTGTCGAGCTTCGGCGACATCCCGGCGGAGCAGGTCTTCTGTTTCGCCACCGGCAACACCGCGCGCATGCGCGACCTGGATTGCGGCCTGATCGAGGCCGGCCGCGCCGCCGATTTCGTGTTCATGGACCGGGCGCAGCACACCTCCGGCGCCGATCTGCTGTCATCGGTGCGCGCCGGCGATTTGCCTGGCATCGGCATGGTGGTGATCGACGGTGTGGTGCGCTGCCAGCGCTCCCGCAACACGCCACCGGCGGAACGTGTGCCGGCGATCGTGTACTAGCTGAGGCGTGTCACCGTCAGCGTCACGCTGCCGCGGTTGTTGTCGTAGAAATTCCACGCATCGTTGGCATAGGCGTAGAGGTACCCTGAACGGGCTACCTTGTGCTTCGGCACGCCCTTGCCGATCAGGAACGTGTCGTGCGCGGCGGGCTTGGCGCCCTCCGGCTTGCCGTTGCCGATGACGCCCACCAGCGAGAACCAGGGGAATTCCTCGTGCCGCTTGGTCAGCCAGAAATCGGCCGCCTTGCTGCCGGTGATGCGCTTGAACAGCGATTCGCCCTGGCCGATCAGGCTGCCCAGCATCTGCGCCACTTCGCCCGGTTGGAACTTGCCGTCGTCGCTGCCCTCCGGCCCGCAGGAGATGTTGCGGTCGAGCCAGGCGCCGCTGGCCACGAACTTGTACTCGGCGCCTTCCTCCAGGAACAGGCCGGTCGGATTCCAGGGATTGAGCGCAAAAATGGAATCCGTGAAGGAATCGCCCACGTTCAAACGCTTGGTCGTGCGATAGGGCATCTGGGTGATCGGCGGCGTCTTGCGCCGGTCGGTTACCGATGGATGCAACGATCCGGCGTCGCCGGTGTCGAGCGCGGGAAAGGCGCGGGGCTTGCTGGGCAGCAGCTTGAAAACGTCGCTCAAAGAGTTGTGCAGCAGGTCCTGGTAGTTCGGTTTGATCTGCGCCTTGAGGCCGGGATCGAACACGAGTCCCTGCGCCTCTGCCTCCTGCGCCAGCCAGGCGAGGCTGCCGTCGGACAGGCCGATCTCGCGATAGCCGCCGCCGACGTCGCTGTGGCAGCCGGGAAACCAG
>DASZQC010000183.1:0-2538 GCA_035549815.1 Dongiaceae bacterium | reverse complement strand
CTGCGCGCCGCCGGCCTTGGCCAGGGAGCCGCCGCGGTTGATGGTGAACTGGTCGCCATTGGCCGGCACGACCGGCGTCAGCCTGCCGCCCAGGAACGGAATGCTGCTGAAGATCGGGTGGCGGAAGCTGACCGCGTGCGTAGCGCCCCACGACCACGCCTGCCAGTCCGGCCCGTAGGCGCCACGCAAGGTCGCCAGGGCATCCTGAAAGGAAATGCGGACGACATCGCGACAGGTCTCGCGCGGCTGGGTCGCCGTGTCATCGCACCAGCGGTCCTGCGACAGCAACTGCTCCAGGATGTCGATCTGCCAGAACCACCAATCGTCGAACGCCTCCGGCCCCAGTTCGTCGGCCAGGACGCGGCTGGCCGTCGCGTAGAGCCATGCGGTGACGATCAGCGGCTCCGGCGCGCCGGCCTCCATGCGGCCGTCCCAGGCACTCAGCGCCGAGGAGATGTCGAGCGGAAGGGACGCGGAGACTTCGGGCAGGTGGGCTTTCACGAAGCGGCGCAGCGGCATGGATGCGTCGTCGAGCTGGATCCGCTCGAAATCCTCGATCGTCGTGCGGCGTAACTGACCGAGCAATTGTTCGATGCGATCGTGGCGCGTGGATCGATCGAAGCTGCGGCCGATGAAATAGCGATAGCGCGGCGGGCGGATGTCGTTGTTCGCGGTGACGATGCGGCCGGCCGGCGGGTCCTGGACTTGCGGCAGAACCGAGAAGTCCAGGCGACCGTACCAATCATAATCCGTCAGCCAGCCGGGCGCCGGCAGGATCGATTCATTGGCGATGTTGCGCCGGACCGGCACGCGGCCTGCGGCGACGAAGCCGATATGGCCGGCGATATCGGCATAGACCACATTCTGTTGCGGCGAGTTGAAATCCTGCAGCGCCGCCTGGAACGCCGCCGCGTCCTGCGCGCGGTTCATCGCCAGGAAGGCCTCCGGTGTGCGGTCGTTCGCATCGAATCCGGTCCAGCTCAGCGCGAAGGTGCGCTGCAGATAACGATCCGGGTCCAGGTCGCTGATGATCGGGCCATGCCGGGTCGACC
Source organism: Dongiaceae bacterium (assembly GCA_035549815.1). Taxonomy (GTDB): domain Bacteria; phylum Pseudomonadota; class Alphaproteobacteria; order Dongiales; family Dongiaceae; genus Dongia_A. Next base: position 1,486 of record DASZQC010000183.1, on the reverse strand, counting down.
GCACGTCGAGCGTGACGTCGGGCGCATCCTTGACCTTGATGACCTCTTTCCGGATATCGAGCTTCTGTGGGCCGTTTGGCGTTTCGTACTGCGTGGGATCGTCGGGCAGGAGCTTCTCTTCATAGAGATCCTGCGTGTCGCTGTGCGTCGTGGTGAAGCCCCAGGCGACATGGCCGTTGCTGCCGATCACCAGCAGCGGCAGGCCCGGCGTGGTGGCGCCGACGCGCGTCAAATCGGGGGTGACGATGCGCGCCAGGTACCAGATCGCCGGCACGTTGAAGCCGAGATGCGGATCGTTGGCCAGCATCGGGGCGCCGCTGGCGCTGAACTTGCCGGCGATGACCCAGTTGTTGGAAGCACTGCGTGTCGGGCCGAGGCCGGGCAGGGACGCCAAGCTGCCTTCGGTGCGCATCAGGATCTGCAGCAGGTCGGGATCGACCTTGCCGCGCAGGGCTTCGTTGGTGATCTCCTGCCCCGCATTGCCGGACAATTGCCAGGCCATGATGCGGCCCCATAGCAGGCTGTCAGTCGGCCGCCACGGCTCCGGGCGGAAACGCAGGATCAGGAATTCCGGCGGCAGAGGCCGCCAGCTCTGCTCCAAGAAGGCGTTGACGCCGGCGGCATAGGAGTCGAGCGCGGCACGCAGTTCCGGGCTCGCCGCCTCGTATTGGGCCGCCGCCTGCTGGGCCAGACCGAGGGTGCGCATCACCTTGTCCGAGCGCAGCCCCAGCTCGCCCACGATTTCCGACAGCCGGCCGGCGCCGAGACGACGCATCATCTCCATCTGGAACAGGCGGTCCTGCGCATGCACGAAGCCGAGGGCGAAATAGCCGTCGGAGTCACTGGCCGCGGTGATGGTGACAATGCCCGCCGCGTCACGGCCGATGGTGACCCGCTGCGACAGGCCGGGAGATTTCAAGGCGATCTCGCCATTCGCGGTGGGCAGCGATCCCAGCAGCAGCCACGTAGCGCCGCCGACCGCGGCAAGCAACAGGACGGCGAATGCAAGGCCAACCCGGCGCCACCAGCGCCGCTTCGGCCGCCCCATTTGGGGAGACATCAAGCGGGGAAATCCGCCAGGATGCGGGCGCGCTGGCCGTCCAGGTCCGGCGCGGCCGGACGGCTCACCGTATCGGGATAGGCCGACATCTTGATTGGCAGGCCGGCCAGCTTGATGCCGGGCAGCGCCTCATCTTCGATCGGCACGATCATGTTGCGCGCGACGATCTGCGGATCGGCGCAGGCATGGGCGACATCGTTGATCGGCGCGCAGGGGATGCCGGCATTCCCCAGCACCGCCAGCCAATGCTCGGTCGAGTGGTGCAGCAGGATCCCTTCCAGCGCGAGCTTGAGGTCCAGGACGTTGTCGCTGCGCCGCGCATTCTCGGAGAAGCGCGGATCGGTCGCGAGGTCGGGCCGCTCCAGAGTCTTCGCCAAGCGGCGGAACAATTCGTCATTGCCGCAGGCGATGACGATGTAGCCGTTC
>DASZQC010000182.1:0-5590 GCA_035549815.1 Dongiaceae bacterium | reverse complement strand
GCCACAGGCTGGGGCGATAGCGCGGATCGCCGGTGATCGCCAGCAGGGTTTCCAGGATGTGGAGTATGTTGCCGGCGCCGATGGCGTCGCCCCAGGCCAGCGGCCCCTGCGGATAGCCGAGGCCCAATGTCACGGCGGCGTCGATGTCCGCCGGTGTCGAGATGCGCTGCTGGGCGATGTCGCTGGCGATATTCACGATGGTGGCCAGCACGCGTTGCGCGACGGCGCCGGGACTGTCCGCGATCAGGCTGGCGGCCTTGCCGTCGGCGCTGAACAGGGAAAGGGCCGCCGCGCGGCTCGCCGCATCGGTTGCCGGCGTCGCGACCAGCGTGCGGTGGCTGTCGAGCCCGAACAGGGCATCGACGCCGACGCAGCGTTGCGGATCGAGGCCCAGGCGCTGCGTGGCGGTGCTGGCATCCTCCCCCAGCAACGGCAGGATGCAGAGCGCGGCGCTGGCCTGCGATGCGGCGGGCACGCCAGCGGCCGCCACGATCCTGACGATGGCATCGTGGTTCAATCCATCCGCGACCCATACGGAATCGGGCAAAGCGCCGGGTTCGAGCCTCGGCGACGGCGCGGTCTCGCTCGCATAATCATAGAAGCCACGCTTGGACTTGCGCCCCAGCAGGCCCGCCGCCAAACGCTGCGCCGTGATGGGCGAGGGGCGGAAGCGCGGCTCCTCATAGAACTGGTGATAGATCGATTCCATCACCGGGTGGCTGACATCCAGGCCGGTCAGGTCCAGCAGCTCGAACGGCCCCATGCGGAAGCCGCAGGCGCCTTTCAGGATCGCGTCGATGGTGGCGACGTCGGCGACGCTCTCGCCCAGGATGCGCAGCGCCTCGGTGCCATAGCCGCGCCCGGCATGATTGACCAGGAAGCCCGGCGTGTCCTTGGCGCGCACCGGGCGATGGCCCATGCGCTGTGCCAAAGCGGTCAGGGCGGGGGAGACCCACGGCGCCGTCAGCGCGCCGTCGATCACTTCCACCACCTTCATGAGCGGCACGGGATTGAAGAAATGGAATCCGGCCACGCGCTCCGGCCGCTTCGCCGCGGCGGCGATGGCGGTGACCGACAGGGACGAAGTGTTGGTGGCGATCAGGCAATCTGGGTCGACGATGATCTCCAACTCTCCCACCAGCGCGCGCTTGGCGTCGAGCGCTTCCACGATGGCCTCGATGACCACATGCGCGTCGGCAAGCTCCGTCAGCTCCGTGATCGGCGCCAGTCGCTCGCGTGCAGCCTCGGCTTGATCCGGCTTCAGCTTGCCGCGCTCGACCAATTTGCCCAGCATGCCGGCGATCGCGGTCTTTGCCGCCTCCGCCGCGCCGGGTCTGGTGTCGAACATCAGCACGCGGTAGCCGGCCTGCGCCGCGATCTGCGCGATGCCCTGGCCCATCACGCCGCAGCCGACGATGGCGAGGGTCAGATCGGGCCGCTGGACGTCGAGGCTCATGTCAGGCGCCGCGATAGGTCGGCTTGCGCTTCTCCAGGAAGGCGCGCATGCCTTCTTTCTGGTCCACGCTGTCGAACAGCATCTGGAACGCCTTGCGCTCCAGCATCAGGGCGGTCTCCAGCGACGCATCCTGTCCGGCCAGCATCACTTCCTTGATCTGGCGCACGGCGAGCGGTGGCATCCTGGCGATGCTGCGCGCCGTTTCCAGCGCGACCTCCAATACGTCTGCGTCCGGCACCGCCTTGCTGGCAAGCCCCATCTCGAAGGCCTCGCGCCCGCTGAAGGTCTGGCCGGTCAGGCAGATCAGCATGGCCTTGAATTTGCCTACAGCGCGGGTCAGGCGCTGCGTGCCGCCGGCACCGGGCATCACCCCTACGCGCACCTCCGGCTGGCCGAAGGCGGCATTCTCGCCGGCGATGATGATGTCGGCATGCATGGCCAGCTCGCAGCCGCCGCCCAGCGCATAGCCTTGCACCGCGGCGATGATCGGCTTCGGGCAATGCGCGATGGCCAGCCATTGCTCATGATTCCGGCGCAGCATCAGCTCGATGGGGGTCGCGTCCGCCATCGCCTTGATGTCGGCGCCGGCGGCAAAGGCCTCCTCGTTGCCGGTCAGGACGATGACCTTCACCGAAACGTCGGTCGCCGCCGCAATGCAATGGTCGGCCAGTTGCTGCCGCATCGCCTGGTTCAGCGCGTTCTTGGCCTCCGGCCGATTGAGGCGCAGCAGCAGAATGCCGCCTTCCAGCCTCTCATGCAGGACTTCCGTCACGTCTCCCTCGTATTCCGCAGTGCGAAACGGTGTTTCGCAATATTGACGCTGGAGGCTAGTCGTGACACCGTCCGGGCGCAATTTAAATATTCAGGCCAAATGTGCGGAGAAGCGCCGGTTTCATGCAGGGGAAGGCGGGCCGAAGGCAGAAGACCGATCGCCAGTTCGTGACCGCCCTGGCGCGCGGCCTCGATGTCTTGCGCGCCTTCGGCGCCGGGGAATCCCTCGCCAACAGCGAGATCGCCGCGCGCACCAATTTGCCGCGCCCGACCATCAGCCGCCTGACCTACACGCTGACCAAGCTCGGCTATCTGGTGCACGAGCCGGCGGCCGAGCGCTACCGCCCCGGCAGCGCGGTGCTGTCGCTGGGCTATGGTGCGGTGACCGGCACGGACTTCCGCACCATCGCCCGGCCGCACATGCAGCGCATCGCCGATTTGACCCGCTCTTCCTGCGCGCTCGGCGATTGCCACGGGCTGGAGATGATCTATGTGGAGAATTGCCGCGGCAAGGATGCGCCCTTCACCCTCGGTCTCGATGTCGGTTCGCGCATTCCGCTGAGCAATACGGCGATGGGGCGGGCCTATCTGGCCGGCCTGGATTTGGAGACGCGATCGGATCTGCTGAAGGCGCTGGCCCGGCAGCACGGCGCGCGCTGGAAGAGTTTGCAGACGGGCCTCGACCGCGCCTTCGCCGACTATGCGCGGCACGGCTTTGTCCTGTCGGTCGCCGAGTGGACGACCGAGATCAACGCCGTCGCCGTCCCGGTCCGCTTTCCCGGCCTCGACAGCATCCTGTCGCTGAATTGCGGCGGCGTCGCCTCGCTGTTGCCGCCGGAGCGGCTGCGCAAGGAGATCGGACCGTTGTTGCTGGAGGCAAAACGGCAGATCGAGCTGGCACCCAGCTCGCAACGGGAGGCGCGCCGCGCATGATCCGGGACCAGTCCGCGCTCGACCAATTGCTGGAGACGCTGGGCCGTTTCATCGCCCAACGCCTGGTGCCGAACGAGGCGCGCGTCGCGGAGGAAGATCGCGTGCCGCCGGAACTGGTGGCGGAAATGCGCGCGCTCGGCCTGTTCGGGCTCTCCATCCCCGAGGAGTTCGGTGGCCTGGGCCTGACCATGGAAGAAGAGGTGCTGGCGGCCTTCGAGCTTGGCCGCACCTCGCCGGCCTTTCGCTCGGTGTTCGGCACCAATAACGGCATCGGTTCGCAGGGCATCGTCATGGACGGCACGCCGGCGCAAAAGCAGGCCTGGCTGCCGCGCCTCGCAACCGGCGAGATCATTGCTTCCTTCGCCTTGACCGAGGCGGAAGCGGGATCGGATGCGGCGTCTTTGCGCACCAGCGCGCGGCGCGATGGCGATCAGTACGTGCTGAACGGCACCAAGCGCTTCATCACCAACGCACCGGGCGCCGACATCTTCACCCTGATGGCACGCACCGGCGGCGAGGGCGCCGGCGGGATCAGTGCCTTCATCGTCGAGCGCAATTCGCCGGGCCTGTCGGTCGGCAAGCCTGAACGCAAGATGGGCCAGCAGGGCGCCCATGTCGCCGACGTGGTGCTGCAGGATTGCCGCGTGCCGGCGGCCAACCTGATCGGCGGGGAAGGGCAGGGATTCAAGACGGCGATGAAGGTGCTGGATCGCGGCCGGCTGCACATCGCCGCCGTCTGTGTCGGCACGGCGGAGCGGCTGATCGCGGATTCACTGCGCTATGCCATGGAGCGCAGGCAGTTCGGCAAGCCCATCGCCGATTTCCAATTGATCCAGGCGATGCTGGCCGACAGCCGGGCGGAAGCCTATGCCGCACGCTGCATGGTGGTGGATGCCGCGCGACGGAAGGATGAGGGCGCCAATGTCAGCACTGAGGCTTCCTGCTGCAAATTGTTCGCGTCCGAGATGGTCGGCCGCGTCGCCGACCGCGCGGTGCAGGTCCATGGCGGTGCCGGCTACATCGCTGATTACGGCATCGAGCGTTTCTATCGCGACGTGCGCCTGTTCAGAATCTATGAAGGCACCAGTCAGATTCAGCAACTCGTCATCGCCCGGAACATGATCCGCGACGCATCATGATTGCGCCGCGCGCCGCGCCGCGACGAAGCGCCATCCCATGAAGGCGATTGTCAGCGCCAGGCCGGCGATGTCGGTGGTGATGGTCGGAAAGATCAACAGCGCAGCCGTTGCCGCCGCGAAGAGCCGCTCCGGCCAATTGACCTTGCCGTTGAGATAGCCGAAGCCGGCGATGCCCCACAGTCCGATCGCCAGCACCGCCTTGACGATGACAAAGGCGGCGGCAAGCCAATAGGACACGCCGGCCAGCCCGTCCATCGGCTGCAGCATCAAGGCGGGATCGGCCACCGCCATATAAGGCACCAGGAAGCCCGGGATGGCGATGCGGACCGCCTGCACGCTGATCTTCAGGCCGGATTCTTTCGCCATCGGCGCCGCGGCGAAAGCCGCCAGTGCCACCGGTGGCGTCAGATCCGCCATGATGCCGAAATAGAACACGAACATGTGGGAGACGATCAGCGGCACGCCGAGATGCAGCAGGATGGGCGCCGCCAGCGACGAGGTGATGATGTAATTGGGAATGGTCGGGATGCCCATGCCCAGGATCAGGCTGAAGATCATGGTGAGGATGAGGGCCAGTGCGATGCTGTTTTCGCCTACCGACACCACGGCGCTGCCGATGATGGTGCCGAGGCCGGTCAAAGTCATGGTGCCGATGATGATGCCGACCAAGGCGCAGGCGAGGCCGACGGGGAGCGCCTGCCGCGCGCCATCCGCCAGGGCCCAGCGGCATCCCATCAATGCTTCGCGGCCGCGCCCGGTCAACAGCGCCCAGATGGTCAGCGCAAGCACGATCAGCAGCACCGCCGCGACGCTGACCCAGATGGAGATCGCGCAGAGCAGCCCCAGCCCGACCCAGAAGATGATCCGCAGCGCCGTGACCGGCAGGCCCAGCGCGATGGCAATGCCCAGCGTCAGCACGACCGTGAGGGCGAGGCCGACCGCACCGGCGAAGAGCGGCGTGAAGCCGGCGAACAACAGATAGACCAGCACGATCAGCGGCAGAACCAGGTACCAGTTCTGCTGCAATTCCTTGCGGAAACTCGGCAACTGGTCGCGCGGCAGACCTTCGAGGCCGTGCCTGCCGGCCTCCAGATGCACCGACCAGAAGCAGGCGAGGAAATAGAGCAAGGCGGGGATGATCGCCGCTTGGGCGATCTCCGCATAAGGCACGTCGATGGTCTCGGCCATGATGAAGGCGACGGCGCCCATCACCGGCGGCATGATCTGCCCGCCCATGGAGGAGGTCGCCTCGACGCCGCCGGCAAAGGCCGAGGTGAAGCCGAAGCGCTTC
>DASZQC010000181.1:0-2722 GCA_035549815.1 Dongiaceae bacterium | reverse complement strand
AAGATTCCGCTTGAATATATGCAGACTGCATACATATAATACAGGGATGGCGCGCTGGCAAGGGCCGACCCCTATCCGGTCCGGCGCGAAATGAGGGCGCGAAACAAGCGACAGGAGCTTGTCATGACCGATTTCACCATCATCGAGGCCCCGTCCGCCTTGGGCCTCAGCCCCGGGACGGTGGAGCATCTGCCGGAGGCGCTGCTGGATGCGGGCCTGGCCCGCCGCCTGGATGCGACGCGGCATGCGCGCCTGGCGGTGCCGCCTTACAGCGCGGAGCGCGACCCCATCACCCATATGCTGAACGCGCCGCGAATCCGCGATTTCGCCATCATGCTGGCCGACCTGGTCGGGCCGGTGGTGAAACGCGGCGCGTTCCCGGTGGTGCCGGGCGGCGATTGCTCGATCCTGCTCGGCAATCTGCTGGCGCTGCGCCGGACCGGACGGCGCCACGGCCTGCTGTTCATCGACGGCAATGCCGATTTCTACCAGCCGGAAGCCTCACCCACCGGCGAAGCGGCCGACATGGACCTGGCGCTCGTCACCGGGCGCGGGCCGGACATCGTGACGGACATCGAAGGCCTGCGGCCGCTGGTGCGCGACGCTGACGTCGCCGTCTTCGGTCATCGCGACGCGGAGCTGGCGGCAAAGGAAGGCAGTCAGCCCCTGCCGCCGGACATCTTCGCCCGCGATCTCGCGGCCGTGCGCCGCAAGGGCGCGGAGGTGGCCGCGCGCGAAGCCATCGCGCACCTGACGCGGCCGGACCTCGACGGATTCTGGATCCATCTCGACGTCGACGTGCTCGACGACGCGATCATGCCGGCGGTGAAATACCGCATCCCGGACGGCCTCTCCTGGCAGGAGCTGGAAACCGTGCTGCGCGCCGCCTTGCGCAGCGGCCGCGCGCTGGGCCTCGACATCACCATCTTCGAGCCGGCGAAGGACAAGGATGGGCGCATCGCCCGCGCCCTGGTCGACAGCCTCGGCCGCGCTTTGGCGCCATCGCCGGATGCGCGGCTGGAACTGTGCGCATCACGGCAGCGCCGGATGGGGCTGGGCGCGCCGGCGCTGCGGTGGGCTTGAGGGCGCAGACGTTCCCATCGACTCCATCGTCATGGTCGGATTTAGTCCGATCATCCAAGAGTTTCGATGGGCAAGATCGCGCCGTTGCGGGCAAACTCGTGGATGGTCGTGCCAAGCACGACCATGACGGTGGAGCGAGTTGCATGGGTGGTGCGAACCTGGCACCGCTACCGCACGAACACCCGCAGTTTGTCGCGGATGGCGGCTTCGAGTTTCTGGTCCAATTCGCGCATGGCGCTTTCGGTCATGTCGAACCAGACGGCCTCGCGCTCGTTGAGCGTCATGTCCTCGGCGACGGTCTGGCTGCGGCTGGCGCTGGCCTGGGCTTCGCCGATGGCGCGCAGGATCGGGTTGTTGACGTCGAGCCGCACGGCGATCTTCAGATCGTAGCGGTCGGACTGTTCCTTCTTGAACACCTGGGTCATGCCGGTCGAGCGCGGCAGGCGCGTCTCGGTCGCGCTGGCGTCGAGCACGGTATAGGTCGCCATGCCGCGGCTACCCACGGCGCGCAGCACGTCGCGGCCCCAGGCGGTGGCGACATCGACCGGCTTTTGCGGGAACAAGTGATCGACATTCGGCGCCTGGCCCGGCGCCTTGTAGGCCTGGACGATCTCGATCTGCGCCACGTCGAGGCGGATGCTGGGCCGGTCCTGGAAGGTGAGCGTCGCGAACTCGCGCCGGTTCGGCGGCGTGTCGCAGGCGGCAAGAAGTGCGGAGGAAGCGGCCAGAAGGAATTCGCGCCGACGCAGGATCATGTTACTCCGCCCTCACTTCCCACTCGTCATCCCCGGGCGCGACCCGGGGATCCAAATTTGGATTGCCGGGTCAGGCCCGGCAATGACGATAAGGTATGGGCGTGATGGGCGTCGCTCAATTCTTCGTCAGGAAATCCGTGACCGGGAAGTCGTAGCGGGTGTTGCAGAATTCGCAGGTCACCTGCAGCTCGCCGTCGATCTGCAGGTCGGATAATTCTTCCGGCGTCATCGCCTTCAGCACCACTTCCACGCGCTCGCGCGAGCAGCGGCATTTGGCCTGCAACCCTTGCGCCCTTTGCGCGCGCACGCCGTCCTCGTGGAACAGGCGATAGAGGATGTCGGTCGCCGGGATCTCCACGTTCAGGAGCTCGCGGTCGGTGCAGCTCGCCATCAGCACGAAAGCCCGGCGCCAGGCGTCGTCGGCGACCTCTTCGGCCATTTCGGTGACGTTCTCCTGCGGCAGGCGCTGCAGCATGATGGCGCCGGCGCGCCAGCCATCGTCGGTGCGCGTGGCGGCGACCTTGAAGCCGGCCTGCAATTGCTCCGACTGGCGGAAGTAGTGATGCACGCAATCGCTGAGCGTGGCGCCGTCCAGCTCGACGATGCCCTGGTAGCGGTCGGTGTGGCTGCCCTGGTCGACGGTGAAGGCGAGATAGCCCTTGCCGTGCAGGCGCGGCAGCGAGGCCTTCTCCAGCGGGATCTGCGCCACCCTTTCCTGATCGAACTGGGCATAGCCGCGCATGGCTCCGGCGCTGGTCAGGTCGACCACCCTCAATTTGACCGGCCCGTCGCCGGAGGTTTGCAGGGTGAAAACGCCCTCGTATTTTAGGGCTGCCGCCAAGGCGGCGGCGAGGGCCATCATCTCCGCCAGCAGGCGCGCCACC
>DASZQC010000180.1:0-3937 GCA_035549815.1 Dongiaceae bacterium | reverse complement strand
GTGGAGCTGCTCGACAGTGCCGAAATCCATCACCGCTGGCCACAATTCGGCCCCGGCATTCGCTGCGGCCTGTGGGCGCCGGACGAGGCGATCGTCGATCCCTTCTCCACTCCACATGCCTATGCGCTGGATGCACTGGCGAACGGGGTGGAGATCCGCCGCGGCTGGCCGGTGCAACACGCCGAGCACGGCGCACAGGGCTGGATCTTGTCCAATGGCGAGGATCGCCTCGTTGCCCGCTGCGTGGTCAATGCCGGCGGCATCCGCGCCGATCATGTCGAGGCACTCGCCGGCCATCGCGATTTCGAGATCAAGCCGCGGCGCGGCCAATACCTGATCCTCGACAAGAGTGCGCGGGCGATCCACGACGTGATCGCCATGCCGACGCCGACGCCCACCACGCGCGGCATCCTGATCGCGCCGACCATCTTCGGCAATGTGCTGGTCGGACCGACGGCGGAGGATGTTACAGATCGCGATGACCGCCGCGTGACCGACAAAGGCCTGGCCCAGTTGCGTCAGGCGATCGCGACCATGATCCCCGCATTGGCGCAGCAACCGGTCAACGCGGTCTTCGCCGGCATGCGCCCGGCGACGCAGTTCCGCGACTATCAGATCATCCCACACCTTGAACAGAATTGGCTGACCGTCGCCGGCATCCGCTCCACCGGCCTGTCGGCCTCGCTCGGCATTGCCGAGCATGTCGCGGCGTTGCTGATCCCTGAGTTGTTCGATGCGCCGCGGAAAACGTCCACCCATCGCATCCAGGTGCCGAGCCTGTCGGAGACATCGCCGCGCCCTTGGCAGGACAACGCCCGCATCGAAGCCGATCCCTGCTATGGCGAAATGATCTGTCATTGCGAGCGCATCACGCGGGGCGAGCTGCGCGACGCCCTCGCCTCGCCGCTGCCGCCACAGACCCTCAACGGATTGAAGCGGCGCACCCGCGCCATGTTCGGCCGCTGCCAAGGCTTCTATTGCGGCGCGCGGGTGCAGGCGATGCTCGATGCCAGGGGCGCGACGCCATAGCATGGACGCCCCGAACGACCCGCAGGTCCTGATCGTCGGCGCCGGCCCGGCCGGCCTCGCCGCCGCGCGCGCGCTGGCGGACCACGACGTTACCGAGATCCTCATCATCGACCGCGACGACGCGCCCGGCGGCCTGCCGCGCTTCTGCCACCATCCGGGCTTCGGGTTGGAATATGCACGCTGGCCCTATAGCGGCCCCGGCTTCGCCAGGCGTTTGCTGCGCGATCTCGCGGGGACTCCCGTGCGCATCGAATGCCGGACGACCTTGATCACGCTGCGCGACGGGCCGATCGCCGAAATCACCGGACCGCGTCTCGGCTATCGGCAGATGCGGCCGCGCGCGATCATCCTCGCCACCGGCATCCGCGAATCCAATCGCGGCAATCTGCTGGTGCCGGGCGGTCGCGCCGAGAGCGGCATCCTGACCACCGGACAGTTGCAGCAACTCGTCGCGCGCGGCGTGAAGCTGCCGCCGCGCCTGAAATCGGCAATCATCGTCGGCACGGAGCATGTCGCATTTTCCGCCATCTGGACCGCGCGGAACGCCGGCCTGCGTGTCCGCGCCATGGTCGGCGCGGAAGATCGGATCATGTCGTTCGCGCCGCTCGGCCTCCTGGCGCGCGCGGCCGGCATCGACGTCATGACCGGCACCGGCCTGCGCGAGATCGTGACGGAGAACGGGGCGCCGAGCGCGCTTATCGTCCAAGCAGGGTCAGACATCAGGCGGTTGCCGACCGATGCGGTGATCTTCACCGCGAACTGGATCCCCGAGGTCGCGACGCTGGGCGGCGGACCGGTCGCACTTGATCCGCGCACCGGCGGGCCGGAGATCGATCAGGCGATGCGAACCAGCGCCGCCGGCATTTTCGCCGCCGGCAACATGCTGCATGGCGTGGAATCCAGCGGCTGGTGCGCCAATGAGGGCCGCCATGCCGGCCTGATGGTCGCGCGCTACCTGCGCGGCGAGATCGCCGGCGCACAGGCCAACCAGCGTCCAACTCTCTCAAGCGATATTGACATCCTGGTCCCCCAGCTTTGGGGAAATGACGCGGACGCACCGCCGGTTTCCCTGCGGGTCAGTCGCGACCTGCCGCATCGCCGGGTCGCTGTTGCGACGGATGCTGGTCAGATATGGACTGGCGCACGACGCACGCTTCTGCGTCGGCGGCGCATCGCAGCACCCTCAGCCGCCTCTCTGGCGCAAGCTTCCGCGCGCCTGTCGGTCGTGGATTGAGCTACCAGATGAAAGCGGGCGCGATATAGGTCGGCCAGGCGCCGTAGAGCTTCGCCGCCTTGCGCAGCTCCGCCGGCGATAGTCCGTCATGCACGCCGCCATTTTGCACCAGGAGCGACGCGAAGCCCATACGGCAAGCGCCGGTGACATCGGTCGCCAGATTGTCGCCGACCATGACGATCTTGCCCGTTTCGGCTCCGCACAAAGAAGCCGCCGCCTCATAGATCGGCGCGTACGGCTTGCCGAACTCGATCACCTCGCCACCCAACTCGATATAGCGCCACGCGATCCAGCCGGGGCCGAGGCGGATCACGCCGTTCTGCGGATAGGTCTCGTCGGAATCGGCGACCAGCATCGGCAGGCGCAGCGCCACGGCGCGCTCCAGGACTTGCAGCAACCCGCCCGCCTTCGCCGCCATCGCGGTGCGATAGGGCATGCCGGCCGCGACGATCAAGTCCGCCTCCCCGACCTCCTCGACGATGGGGTTGGGCAGATATTTGAGCCAGCATGGCCCGTCGCTTTCGCGGATCAGGAACACCCGCCGCATGCGCGATCCGTCGGCATTCAGCCGGGCGACGTGCCGCCAGGCGAGTTCGCCCGACGACATGACATGGTCGTAGCAATTGCTTGCGATTCCCGCGTCTTTGAGGCGGGCGATCACCGCGTCGATGCGCTGCGCCGAATTGGTGACGATCGCCACCTTGGCGCCCGCCGTGCGAAGACGGCCCAGCGTTTCCACGACACCCGGAAAGGCCCGGGCGCCGTCATGCAGCACGCCATAGGCATCGACAAACCAGCAGCGATATTGCGCGGCGATCGCGCGCACGCCCTGGATCCGCATCAAGTCGCGGGTCGCGTTCATACGATCCTCCGGCCACGGTCGGCCTGTGTCTGCGTGCCTTTCTGGACCCGGATGCCGGTCAGCTCCCGCCGATTGAAGGCGATGCGCCAATCCAGCATGCGCCGCGCCATGTCGCGCTCGGCCGCCGCGCTCGCCGGGTGGCCGGACAGGTTGCGCAACTCCGCCGGGTCGGAAGCGAGGTCGTAGTAGAGCGACGGCAGTCCGGCGAAATGCACGTATTTCTCCGTCGCGCTGCGCACCACCGACAGGCAGCATTCGTCAAGGCTGATGCCGAAGCGGCCTTCGACGCTCGGATCATTGATGTTGCGGAAGTCGAACTCCCAATGTGCCGCGTCGCGCCATTTGGACGGCGCATCGCCTTCCAGGAATGGACGCAGCGAGCTTCCGTCGCATTGCAGCGGCACCTCGACTCCGACATGGTCCAGCACCGTCGGCATGATATCGACATGCTCGGAGAACTGCTCGACCACGCGGCCCCGCGCGCTGTTGGAGGTGAGCGGCGACCGGACGATGCAGGGCACGCGAACGGCGCCGTCGAACGGCGTCTCCTTGCCCCAGCACCAATGATCGCCCAGCATCTCGCCATGGTCGGAGGTGAAGACGATCAGCGTGTCGTCATAGGCGCCGAGCTCTTTCAGCGCCACGACCAGGCGGCCGATATGGTGGTCCAGTTCCGAGATCAGCCCGTAATAGGTCGCCCGCGCCTGCCGCCAGGCGCGGCTGTCGTTGGGGTGCGAGATATCCATCGGCAGCTTGGGGCTCATCTCCAGCCGCTCCAGCCGGAACGGCATGAAGGGATGGATGGCGCGCTC
>DASZQC010000179.1:0-1919 GCA_035549815.1 Dongiaceae bacterium | reverse complement strand
CCAGAGATTCGGCGAGATTCTTGGCCTCTGCGAGGCCCAGGCCTGTGGCCTCGCGCAGGACCTTGATCGCCTCGATCTTCCTGTCCGCCGCCAACAGTGCGCGGATCTGCGCCATGGTCGCCGGATCGATCTGGATTTCCTGGCCGTCCGATTCGACCGCGACGGCGCCGCCATCCGTGGAAATGATCGGCGGGGCGAGGCGCTTCTGTTGCGGCTCGATCCTGGCGCGGCCGAAGCGGCGGACGATGAAGATCAAGCCGATTACGATGATCGCCGCGATGACGATGAATTTGATCAAGGCGTCGCCTCTTCGAAAGGGATCGCCATGGTGCGCGGTTGCGCCGGCGATGGCAAGTAACGGCATCAGCCGCGTTGCATCAGCACGAACACCCGCAGCGCGCTGGACAGGTTCGGCGGTGGGTCCATCTCGCCACGGGCCCGATCAATCTCCGCCACCAGGTCCGAGATGGATTGGCCGCGTTCCTTGGCGATGGATTTCAGCGCGCGCCAGAAGGCGGATTCCAGCGTGATGCTGGTGCGATGACCGGCGATGACGACCGAGTGCTTCTCGAGGCGATGGTCGTCGGCGGTGCTCATGGATTCGCCAAACCACCCAAATCGTCATGGTCGTGCTCGGCACGACCATCCACGAGTTTGCTTCCACTGAAACGATTTGGCCTAACAAAACTCGTGGATGGTCGGACCAAGTCCGACCATGACGCTAGAGGGAGTGTGGCTCGCACGTTCGCTCGGTGGCCCGCGTCATTTCGGCCCCAGCATGTCCGCCGGCTTCACCCACTGGTCGAACTGCTCGGCGGTGAGCAAATCCAGCTCCAGCGCCGCCTGCTTCAGGCTCTTGCCTTCCTTGTGCGCCTTCTTCGCCACCTTGGCGGCATTGTCGTAGCCGATATGGGTGTTGAGCGCGGTTACCAGCATCAGCGATTGCTCCAGGAGCTGCTTGATGCGCGGCAGGTTGACCGTGATGCCGACGACGCAATTGTCGGTGAAGGAGCGGCAGGCATCCGCCAGCAGGCGGCCGGATTGCAGCACGTTGAAGATGATGACCGGCTTGAACACGTTCAGCTCCAGGTGGCCGTTGGAGCCGGCGATGGTCACCGTCACATGGTTGCCCATCACCTGCGAGCAGACCATGGTCATCGCCTCGGCCTGGGTCGGGTTCACCTTGCCCGGCATGATCGAGGAGCCGGGCTCGTTCTCCGGCAGATTGATTTCGGCGATGCCGGAGCGCGGGCCGGAACCCAGCAGGCGCAGGTCGTTGGCGATCTTCATCAGCGACGTGGCCAGCACGTTATAGGCGCCGGACAGTTCCACCATCGCGTCATGCGCGGCGAGCGCCTCGAACTTGTTCTTGGCCGGCGTGAAGGGCAGGTTGGTGAGCTTCTTCAATTCGTCGGCGAAGGCCTTGTCGAAGCCCTTGGCGCTGTTGAGCCCGGTACCGACGGCGGTGCCGCCCTGGGCCAGCGGATAGAGCCGCGGCAGGCACGCCTTCACGCGGTCGATGCCGAGGCGGATTTGCATCGCGTAGCCGGAGAATTCCTGTCCCAGCGTCACCGGCGTTGCATCCTGCAAGTGCGTGCGGCCGATCTTGATGATCTTGGTGAATTCCTTGGCCTTGCCCTCCAGCGCCTTGGCCAGATGCTCGAAGGCCGGCAGCGCCAGATCGTGGATCTGCCGCACGGCGGCGATGTGCATCGCGGTCGGGAAGGAATCGTTCGACGACTGGCCGTAATTCACCTGGTCGTTCGGATGCACCGGCTTCTTGTCGCCGCGCTTGCCGCCCAGCATCTCGTTGGCGCGGTTGGCGATGACCTCGTTGAGGTTCATGTTGGTCTGGGTGCCGGAGCCCGTCTGCCACACGACCAGCGGGAAATGGTCGTCGAGCTGCCCGCTCGCCACTT
>DASZQC010000178.1:0-22034 GCA_035549815.1 Dongiaceae bacterium | reverse complement strand
TGGGCGGGGGCGGCGCCGTCGTGCCGCCGGTGCCGCGCGACGGCGCCTGGCCGGAAGTGGCGGCGCCGGACGTATCGGCGGCGAGGACCAGCACCTGCAAGCGATCGCCGGTGGCGCGGACTTCGAGCGTTACCTGGCTGCCGGGCGCGAGGTTCGCGGTGGTGGCGAGCTTGATGACGCCCTTGTCGGTGGCGACCACCAGCAACCCATCGGGATCGCGGCCCTGCACGGTGCCGCGCAGGATCGTGCCGTTATCGAGCTGCGACAGGTGGCGCGGCGGGTCGGGCACCACGGCCGTCAACACGCTCGCCGCCGCGCCAGTCGTCGGCAGCCGGGGCGGGAGGTTGACGGAGAACTCGCTCATGAGGATTGCGCCAGCCGCTGCGCAATGACGCCGATGTCGCGCGCCGCCTCGCAGTTCGGGTGCCGGATCAGCAGCGCGGTCTGGGTGCGGATCGCCTCACGCACCTTGGCATCGCGGCGCACCACGCCGATCAGCGGCGGCGTCATTTTCAGGAACGTGTCGCAGGCCTTGGCCAGCGTCTTGTAGGTGCGCTCGCCCTCGGCCTTGCTGGCGGCGGCATTGACGATGACACCGATGCGCGTGCGGGCGCCGTCCTGGGTCAGCAGCTTGATCAGCGCATAGGCGTCGGTCAGCGAGGTCGGCTCGTCATTGGTGACGACGATGGTCTGTGCCGCGAGCGCCGCCAGGTGACGCACCGGCCGTTCGACGCCGGCGCCGAGATCGATGATCACCCGGTCATAGCGGGTGGCGAGCGCGGCAAGGCCCTGGCTCAGCGCGGCGAGGCGCGGGCCGGCGAGGGTCGCGAGGCTGGCGACACCGGAGCGGCCGGCGACGATGTCGAGGCCGGTCGCCTCGTGCCGCGTTGCGGCCTGGGCCAGCGGCACGCCTTTGTCGAGCACGTCGGCAAGATCGACGTCGGGCGACAAGCCAAGCTGGATGTCGACATTGGCAAGGCCGAGGTCGCCGTCGATGAGGGCGGTACGCCGGCCGAGCTTGGCCAAGGCGTGCGCCAGGGTGATCGACAGCCAGGTCTTGCCCACGCCGCCCTTGCCCGAGGCAATGGCTATCGCGTTCGGGATCAGAAGCGGTGTCGGCGTGGCGGCGACGGCGGTCATTGGCTCGATCATGAGGCGGCTCCGCTCAACGGCTTACCGGGGCTCTTGGCGGGTGCTTTGGAATGCGGTCGGGTTGTTGCCCGCTGTGTGCCATTGTCGGTCGGAGTCGGTCCATCCTTCTGCGATGTGGAGGCTTCGGGCAGGAACAGGCGGCACAGACGGTCGGCGCGAGGCGCGGCCAGACCGGTGGCGATCTCGGGCGAGGTGCCGAAGCCGGCGAAGCTCAGCTTGCCCGCATCCGCCGCGGCCAGGATGCCGCCATAGCGCCGGGCGACGTCGAGCTTGGTGGCGATCAGGCGCCGGCAGCCGGCCTCGGCATAGGCGGCCGCGAGCTCGGTGCTCTCGCTGACATCGCCGCCGGCCGCCATGACCAGGACCGGATCGGCGGAGACCGCGGCGATGAGTTCGCGCAGTTGTTTCAAGTCGGCCGGAACCAGGGGGTTGGTGCCGATGGTATCGATGAGCACCATCGCGCCCTTCTCGGCGCGCGCCACGGCCCGTTGCAGGGTCGCCGCATCCTTGGCGCGGAAGGCCTGGATCTCCAGCGCCTTGGCATAGGTCGCGAGCTGTTCCACGGCGCCGGCCTTGGCCAAGTCGCAGGTGATGGCCACGATCGGCCATTTGTGCGCCTTGGCCTGCGCCGCCAGCTTGGCGAGGGTGGAGGATTTGCCGGCGCCGGGCAGGCCGGCCAGCAGGATCGGATTGGCCGGCGCGCGCTCGGTCAAGGACTGAAAGGCGAAGCGGGATCGCAAGGCGGCGGTCAAGGTCTGCTGCGCATCGCCGACTCCGAGGCCGCTCGTCGCCGCGAGCAGGCGCTGCGCCAGGTCAACCGGCACGCCGTGATAGTGCAAAGCTGACGCGATGGCATCTGCCGGATCGACAGCCACGCCGTTGCGCGGTCTGACCGGCGCTGCGCCGAGATGCGCCGGGTCGATGGCCGCAGTCAGGGTGACGGTACGGCCCTGCTGCTCGGTCGACAGGATGATCGCATCCTCGCCCAGGGCTTCGCGCACCTGGCGCATCGCCTCGGTGATCGAGGGGGCGGTGAAGGTCCTAAGCCGCATGCGTCAGCCTCAGATCTGGCCCAGGGTGCGGATACGCGCCCTTGCATGGATCTCGTTCTGCGACATCACCGTGGTGATGGGGCGGAACCGCTCGATGATCGACCGCACATAGGGGCGGATCGCCGGGCTGGTCAGCAGCACCGGGCTCTCGCCCATGATGGTGTGACGCTCGAAGGCCTGGCGGACGAGCTGGATGAATTGCTGCAGCACGGTCGGCGCCATGACCAGTTGCTTCTCTTCACCGTCGCCGTGGAGCGCGTCACTGAAGGCCTGCTCCCATTCCGGCGAGAGCGTGAGGATCGGGATAACGCCGGTCTGGTCGGTGGCGGCGTCGCTGATCTGCCGCGCCAGCCGGGCGCGCACATGCTCGGTGATGATGGTCACGTTGCGGGAATAGCCGCAGGCCTCGGAGACGCCTTCCAGCACGTTGGGAAGATCGCGGACGGAAACGCGCTCGCTGAGCAGGCTCTGCAGCACGCGCTGCACGCCGCTGACCGAGATCTGGCCGGGGATCAGGTCGGCGACCAGCTTCTGGTTTTCCTTCGGCAATTCGTCCAGCAGCTTCTGCGTCTCGGCATGCGACAGCAGCTCGGACATGTTGTCCTTGATGAGCTCGGTCAGATGCGTGGTGATCACGGTGGATGGATCGACCACGGTGTAGCCGCGGAACAGGGCCTCCTCGCGCAGCGTCGGGTCGACCCACATGGCGGGCAGGCCGAAGGTCGGCTCGACCGTCTCTTCGCCGGCCAGGTTGATCTTGTCGCCGCGCGGATCCATGACCAACAGCATGTTGGGGCGCAGATCGCCGCGGCCGGCCTCGATCTCCTTCACCCGCACGACATAGGAATTGGCGTTGATCTGCAGATTGTCCTGGATGCGCACGGCCGGCAGGACAAAGCCCATCTCGCCCGCGAGTTGGCGGCGCAGCGCCTTGATCTGGTCGGTCAGGCGGTGGCCCTGCTCGGCATTGATGAGGCCGAGCAAGCCATAGCCCAGCTCGATGCGCACCGCGTCGATGGAAAGGGCGGTGGAGATCGGCTCCTCCATCACCGGGGCGGCGGCTTGCGCCTGTGCCTGGGTGGTGACCACCTCGGCGGCGGCGACGCGCTGGCGGCGGGCGACCATATAGGCCGCGCCTCCTGCCAGGCTGGCCAGCAGCAGGAATGGAATCGCCGGAATGCCGGGCAACGCCGCCATCACCACCATCAGAAAGGCCGACATGCCAAGCGCGGAGGGATAGCTGGACAGCTGCGAGAACAGGGCCTTGTCGGTGGAGCCGTCGATGCCGGCTTTGGTCACCAGCATGCCAGCCGCGGTCGAGACGATGAGGGCCGGGATCTGCGTCACCAGGCCGTCGCCGACGCTCAGCAGCGTGTAGGACTTCGCCGCATCGGCCATCGACAGGTCTTGCTGGGCGACGCCAATGATGATGCCGCCGACGATGTTGATGAAGGTGATGATCAGGCCGGCGATGGCGTCGCCGCGCACGAACTTGGCGGCGCCGTCCATCGAGCCGAAGAAGCTGCTTTCGTCTTCCAGTTCCTTGCGGCGGGCGCGGGCTTCTTTCTCCTCGATCAGGCCGGCGGACAGGTCAGCGTCGATCGCCATCTGCTTGCCGGGCATGGCATCCAGGCTGAAGCGCGCCGACACTTCGGCGATACGGCCCGAACCTTTGGTGATGACGATGAAGTTCACCAGCACCAGGATGGCGAAAACAATCAGGCCGATGACGTAGTTGCCGCCCATGATGAAGCCGCCGAAGGCCTCGATCACATGGCCGGCGGCGTCCGTGCCCTCGTGCCCGTGCGTCAAGACGAGACGGGTTGAAGCCAGGTTCAGTGACAGGCGGGTCATGGTGACGATCAGCAGGATCGTCGGGAATGTGCTGAAATCCAGCGGCTTCTGAATGAACAGAACCACCATCAGGATCAGCACGGAAATGGTGATGGAGAAGGCCAGGCTGATGTCGAGCAGCCAGGCCGGCATCGGCAGGATCAGCACCGTCAGGATGCAGATCAGGCCTGCGGCCAGCGCGATTTCGCCGCGCCGCAACGTACGGCTCAGTTGCGCAGCCCAGGGGAAATTCCGGGCGAAGCTTCCGCCCCCGCTAGGCGCTGTGTTGCCGGTATCCGCCATGATGCTCGTTCCCTTGCCTGGCTACGGGTTAGGCGGCCGGCAAATGGTCGCTTTCGCCGTGCGCGCCCTCGCCGTGAGCACCGGGCACCGGGATGCCTTCCTCGCTATAGAGCTTCAACTTGTTGCGCAGGGTGCGGATCGAGATGCCGAGGATATTGGCGGCATGGGTCCGGTTGCCCAGGCAATGCTGCAACGTGTCGATGATCAGATCGCGCTCCACCGCGGCGACGGTGCGGCCGACCAGGGCGCTGGTCACGCCCGCGGCGGCGGCCTTGGCGGCCGCTGGCGTGGTCGGCGCAGTAGCTGCCGCCTGCGGCTGCAAAGCGGAGACAGGGATGCCGCGGCCGCCGGTCAGCATGATGGCGTCGGGTCCGATCACCGGGCCCTGAGCCAGCAGCACCGCGCGATGCATGGTGTTCTCAAGCTCGCGGACATTGCCGCGCCATTCATGGGCGCGCAGCATCTCCGCCACTTCGGGCGAGATGCCGGTGATGCGCACGCCGTTGGCCTCGGCATATTTCTTCACGAAATGATCGGCCAGCACGGCGATGTCGCCGGGGCGCTGGCGCAGCGGCGGCAGCTCCAGCGCCATGACGTTCAGACGGAAGAACAGATCGTCGCGGAAGGTGCCCTTGCGCACCTCTTCCTGCATGTCGCGGTTGGAGGTGGCGAGCAGGCGGATGTCGACCTTCACCGGCTGCGAGCCGCCGACGCGGTCGATCACGCGCTCTTGGATGGCGCGCAGCAGCTTCGCCTGCAGGCGCGGATGCATTTCGCTGATTTCGTCCAGCAGCAGCGTGCCGCCGTTGGCTTCCTCGAACTTGCCGATACGGCGGGCGATGGCGCCGGTGAAGGAGCCTTTCTCATGACCGAACAATTCGGATTCCAGCAGGTTTTCCGGGATCGCCGCGCAATTGACCGAGATGAAAGGCTTGTTGGCGCGGCGGGAATGAGCGTGAATGTAGCGCGCCATCACCTCTTTACCGGTGCCGGATTCGCCGGTGATCAGGATGCTGGCGTCGGACGGCGCCACCTGGTCGGCGAGCTTCAGAACCGACTTCATGGCCGGGTCGTTCCAGATCAAGGCGGAGCTTTCCTCCGCCACGGCGGCGAGCACGGCGGCGATCAGCTCGGCATCCGGGGGCAGGGGCACGTATTCCTTGGCGCCGGCCTTGATCGCCTTCACCGCGGTCTCGGCGCTGGTGCCGATGCCGCAGGCGACCACCGGGATGTTGATGCGCTCGTTGCGCAGGCTGTCGATCATGCGTTGAATGTCGAGCGCCACGTCGAACATCACCAGATCGGCGCCCTGGCCGTTGCGCAGGGCGTGCAGGGCCTGGTCGACGTCGTTGACATGGGCCACCTTCGCCCCGCGGGACATGGCGATCTTGCCCGCCGCGGTGATGTGGCCGTCAAGGGTTCCGACGATGAGTAGACGCATGGTGTAACTCCTGGTGTTCCGGCTGTCGGGCCGTTGTCGATTAATCGAAGAAGCGGACCTGCTGGTTGGCGGGCAGCAACGTGTTCAGCAGCATTTCCAGGCGGCGCGGATTCTCCTGTCGGCCCATCGAGGCCACCGCCATGATGTAGAGCTGGTTGACGAGCTGCTCGACCGTCGCGTTGCGCTCCAGCTTGGTGGCGAGCGGCAGGAACACGACATTGGCCATCAGCGCGCCATAGAGCGTGGTGAGCAGGGCGATCGACATGGCCGGGCCGATACGTTCCGGCGAATCCAGGCTGCCCAGCATCTGCACCAGGCCGACCAGCGTGCCGATCAGGCCCATGGCGGGCGCCACTTCGCCGGCGCGGCGCAGGATCGCGGAGGCGCGGTGGCGGCCTTGCGCCGTGGCGTGACTCTCCATGGTCATGTTGCGCTCGACCTCGTCCACGTTCATGCCGTCGATCAGCATGCCGAGGGAGCGCTGCAGGAAGGGAACGTCGCGCAGGCCGTAGAGGTCGGCCTGCAATTGCAGGATGCCGCGCTTGCGCGCCTTGTCGGCCAGCAGCAGGACGCGGCGGGCGGCCGCCTGCGGCTCGGTCTCGGTGCGCAGCAGAGCCTGGCGGAAGGTCGGCGATGCTTCGCGCAGTTCTTCGCCGGTGTAGGAGATCACGGTCACGGCGACAGTGCCGAGGATCACCAGCAGGGTCGCCGGCAGGTCGACAAAGGCGAGGGGAGAGCCATTGAGCGTGATCGCGATGGCGATCAACGCGATGGCGGCCAGCAGGCCCAGCAGCGTCGCCAGATCCATCTTGCGCTGCGGCCGGTCGAAACGCAGCGGCGCATCCAGCAATCGCCCCGATTGTTTGCCCTGCTCCGGCGTGACGTCGGTCATAGCACGTGCCTCGCTCAGCTCATCCGTTCATCAGGCCCGGTCGGCCTTGATGATCTCCGTCATGGTGACACCCAGGCGGTCTTCGACGACGACGACCTCGCCGCGCGCCACCAGGCGGTTGTTGACATAGATATCGACGGCCTCGCCGACCTTGCGATCCAGCTCGACCACCGCGCCGCGGCCCAGCTTCAGGAGCTGACTCACCTGCATTGAGGTGCGGCCCAGCACCGCCGAGACCTGCACCGGGATGTCATAGACCGCGTCCAGGTCCTTGGCGTTGGCCGGCGGTCGCGCGCCTTCCGGGGCGGCCTCGGGCGTCTGCCCGTCTCCCCCTTGGAACTCGGTGAGCTCCAGATTGTCCTCGTCGCCCATCATGATCTCCTTTCGATCACTCCTGCTCGCGGCCTTCTGCCGCGAGGTATCGGTTTATGGCGTCCTCGATGGTTCGCCAGATCTGGTTGCTGTCGCGCTCGACGCCGCCATCGGCCCATTCCACGCGGCAGTCGCTGTCGGCCATCTTGTCGTCGCCGATCAGGACCACACGACCCTCGAACCCGTTGGCCGCGGTCAGCTCCGCCAGCCGGCCCTGCAGCGCATCGAGCTGCGCGGTGCTGACATAGGCGACCAGGCGGGGCTCCTGCTTCAGCGAGGCGAGGCAATGGGTCAGGATCTCCTCGATCTCGGCGATGCCGTTGCGCGCGGCCAAAGCCGGGAACAGCTTCTTCACCACCGCCATCGCCACATCGAGCGATTTGCCCGCGGCTTCCGCCTGGTCGGCGGTCGACTTGGCGATCGCGGCAGTTTGCTGCACGATGCCGGCCAGCGTCGCGGCAACCTGCTTGTCGAAGGCGGCAACCGCCTCCGCCTTGCCGCGGATCACACCGGCCTCCTCACCCTGGCGCCGCGCCACGTCGCACGCGCCCTGCATCTCGGCCTCCGAGAACATCGGCTCCGGCGGCGGCGCGGGGCGCTGCGGTTCCGGCCGCGACAGCGGTGCGCCAACGGCCTTGTCGGCGCCCTTGCCGGCCGGCGCGGACGTCGCACCGGCAGCCGGGGTTTCCGGCGCGCCGAAGTCGTTGTCGAAAAGGAACTTACGTACCACAGCCATCTCTCACGCCGATTTCCTAGTAGATCAACTCGTCTTCGCCCTTCTTGTCGCTCAGCATGATCTCGCCCTTCGCGGCCAGATCCTTGGCGATGGTGACCATCGCGAGCTGGGCCTCTTCCACGTCGCGCAGGCGCACCGGGCCCATCGCGGCCATGTCTTCCCTGAGCATCTTCGAGGCGCGCTCCGACATGTTGGACAGGAACATGTCGCGCAGGCTTTCCGAGGCGCCCTTGAGGCACAGCGGCAGCTTGTCCTTTTCCACATTGCGCAGCAGCGTCTGCACGCCACCCGGATCGAGCTTGCCCAGATCCTCGAAGGTGAACATGAGGGAGCGGACCTTCTCGGCCGAATCCCGGTTGCGTTCCTCGAGCGCGGTGAGGAAGCGCGATTCCGAGGCGCGGTCCAGGTTGTTGAAGATCTCGGCGATCATCTCGTGCGCGTCGCGGCGGGCGGTGCGCGCCAGGTTGCTCATGAACTCGTTGCGCAGCACCCGCTCCACGTCGTCCAGCACGTCCTTCTGCACCGATTCCATGCGCAGCATGCGCATGATGACTTCCATGGCGAAGGCTTCCGGCAGCATGGACAGCACGCGCGCCGCATGATCGGCCTTTACCTTGGAGAGCACCACGGCGACGGTCTGCGGGTATTCGTTCTTCAGGAAGTTGGCGAGCACGGCCTCATGCACGTTGCCGAGCTTGTCCCACATGGTGCGGCCAGCGGGGCCGCGGATCTCTTCCATGATCGAGTCGACTTTGGTCTTGTCGAGCACCTTGGACAGCAGGCGCTCGGTCGTCTCGTAGGTGCCGGTCATGGTGCCGGTGGAGGAGATCGCGTCGGCGAACTCGACGAACAGGCGTTCGATGACGGTGGCATTCACGGTGCCGAGATTGGCCATGGTCTGCGAGATCTCGCGGATCTCGTCGTCATGCATCAGCGCGAACAGCTTGCCCGCCGTCTCCTCGCCCACGGACATGATCAGCAAGGCCGCCTTCTGCAGCCCGCTCATCGACCTGTAATCATCCTTGTTGCGCATCATGGCGTAATCTGTTCCCCGTCAGCCCGTCTGTTCCTGGCCATCACTGTTCCTGGTAGACCCACTGGCGGATCAGGTTGACGGCCTGCTCCGGATGCTGGTCGACAAGGTCGGAAATCTTGCGGATGGAGGAGGCGCGGACGCGGCCCTCCACCTGGTTGAGGTCGATCATCTGGTCGATTTCGGCGGCGATGGCGGCGGCCTCGCCTCCGGACTGCGGCGAGGGCAGGCCGGGAATGCCCGGATCGCCGCCCGCGGGACCGGGGATCGCCAAGGCCGCGGCGGCGCCCGGCGGCAGGGCAAGCTGCCCATCGGGGCCGATTCCGGCCAGCGCCACATTGGCCGGGGCGGCCGACGGCATGGCCAGCAGACGGCCGAGCAGCGGCCGCACGACCAGCAGCAGGACCAGGGTGGCGACGATCGACAGCACCACCAGTTCGGCCAGGCGCATCAGGTCGGTCTTCTCCAGGCCGAACAAGGTGCCGTCGCCGGCACCGAGGTCTTCCTCGGCGGCGAACTGCATGTTGACGATCTGCACCACGTCGCCGCGGGCCTCGTTGAAATTAATCGCGGTCTTGACCAGTTTCTCGTAGTTCGCCAGTTCCTCCGGCGTGCGCGGCGCATAGGTCTTGGTGCCGTCCTCGGCGACGGTATAGGTGCCGTCGACCACCACCGCGGCGGACAGGCGCTTCACGTTGCCGCCGGTCTTGACCTCGGTCTGGGTGGTCTTGGAAATCTCGTTGTTGACCGTCTCCTCGGTGCGCGAGGTCTGCGAGGTCGAGCCGTTGGCGCCGCCCTGGCTCTGGCCCGGCGGGTTGGGCGTGTTGTTGGCGGCGCTGACGGCGTTGCTGTTGTCGGTCTCCTGCGAGTTGCCGGTTTCCTCCACGCTCTGGGTGGAGCGGGGGACGATGCCGTCCGGATTGAACTCTTCCTTGTTGGTGGTGACCTGGTTGAAGTCCATGTCGGCGGTGACCTCGGCGCGGAAATTGCCGGGACCGAGTGCGCGGACCAGGATGTCGTTCACCTTGCGCGACATCTGCAGCTCGAAATTGCGGCGCATGTCCTCCGAGTTGGAGGCGTCGAGGCTGTCTTCGTCGGCGCCGCGCGCCAGCAGCTCGCCGTTATTGTCGATGATCGAGACGTCGCTGGCCTTCATCCCCGGCACGGCGGAGGCGATCAGGTGCTGGATCGCGGTGACCTGGCCCTTGTCGAGGCCGCCCTGGAGCTGCAGCACGACCGAGGCGGTCGGCACGGCACGGTCGGTGGAGAACAATTCCCGCTTCGGCATCACCAGATGCACGCGGGCGGAACGGACCTGGCGGATCGAGCGGATGGTGCGCGCCAGCTCGCCTTCGAGCGCGCGGTTCTGGTTGATCTGCTGCACGAAGTTGGTGGTGCCGAGCGCGTCGGCCCGGTCGAAGATCTCGTAGCCAATGGAGCCGCCGGCCGGGATGCCCTCCGAAGCCAGCGACAGGCGCAGCCGCGCGACCTGATCGGCCGGCGCGTAGATCTGCGAGCCGTCGCCGCGGAGCTCGTATGGCACACCCTGCGCGTCCAGGCGCTGCACGATCTGGCCGCTGTCGCTGGGATCAAGGCCGCTATAGAGCAGGGTCATGCCGGGCGAGGCCAGGCGCGTGACGATGAAAGCGAAAAAGGCGATCAGCGCAAAGCCGACCGCGGCCAAGGCCACGAGCTTGGTCGGTCCCAGATTGCGCAGAGTTTGTGTAAAGCCATTCACGAGCGTCACCGGTGCAATATCGTCGGTCGTCATCGCGCCGGCCGTGAATGCGCAACTTCGCCTAAAATTGTCCGCAAATTCGATCTATTTGCGCGCGAGTACGGCCGGCGATGGCCTGAAGCTACGCCGCAGAACTTAACAAGGACTTAAGCGGCGGCAAAAATTGCCTAGAACTGGGAAAAGTCTGCCGAGTGATATAGGGGAATCGGGACGGAGCGAGGCGGGATCAGGCGAAAGCGGTCGCTATTCGGCCGTGCGCATGCTGCCATTGCGCCGCGCCGCGGCGCGATAATCCTGCAGCCGCGTGGTGCGCAATCCGCGCATGCCGTGACGATCGATGGAGCGCTGCCAGGACAGGAACTCCTCGACGGAAAGTTTGTAGCGGTCGCAGGCTTCTTCCAGGCTGATCAGGCCGGCGCGTACGCCAGCGACGACCTCCGCCTTGCGGCGGATGACCCAACGTTTGGTGCCCGGAGGCGGCAGATCTTCCATGCGCAAACGGCGCCCGTCGATCCCCAACACCACCATGCTTCTGCCATCGAGCTCGGCGTCCATGCACTCCTTCCCAGGCGTGGTCCGATCACTGTCCAAGCCTATCGAGGGATCGCTTAAGGAATCGCTAAATCGGGACATACGGGCGGGCGTAGATTAGGCCGTAATTTTGCATAAAATTTTAGAGATCAAGTATTCGCGATGTATTCGTCGCGAATGCCAAGTAATTATGCTTCCGGCGCTGGTTCCTCTTCCGTCTTGCCCTTGGTGACGCGAAGAATCTGATCGATCGGGAATCCGACCTTGCCGATGAAGAGCTGCACTTCGCCATCCTGGATCTCGGTCGAATCGACGACGCCGTAGCTGACGATGTCCGAGGAATAGACCTTGCCCTGCTCGTCGTGATAGCTGACCGAGACCTGATACTGGCCGTCGGGCAATTGATTGCCGAAGATGTCCTTGCCGTTCCAATCGACCTTGTAGGTGCCGATGGCGCGGTTGGCCTCCTGCACCAGCACGACATTGCCGCTGGCGTCGGTGATGCGCAGCATGGCGCCGGCCGCGTTGCGGTCGATGTTGTACTGGAAGCTCGCTTTGCCGTCCTTGAGGCTGAGCTTGTCGCTCTTGATCGCCACCTCGTTGCCGAGGAAGGCGACAGCGCCGAAGGCGTTGGTGGCGGATTGCAGCGAGATCAGCTTTTCCAGGCTCTTGTTGGAATTGATCTGCTGCTCCACGGCGCTGAAGGACACCAATTGTTGGGTGAACTGCGCGGTATCCAGCGGGTCGAGCGGATCCTGGTTCTGCAACTGCTTGGTCAGCAGCAGCAGGAAGTTGTTGTAGGTATCGTCGAGGGCATCGGCCGCGTCGTCGGTGGCGCTGCCGCTGTTCTGGCTCGTATTGGTTCGCGTAGAGCCCAGGATGTCCTGAATATTGGGGATTTCCATGACCGCCGTTCCCGACTTCCCTAAATCTGCACGTTGACCAGCCCGGCGGCGGTGTCGACCTGCGCCGCCTGGGCGGCTGCGACATCGCCTTCGGCTTGGGCCTCGCCCGCGCCGTTACCAAAGCCGGCGGTACCGCCCTGCCGCATCTCCTGGGAGAATTCATTGCCGTCTTGGCGTCCCAGGTTGAACGACAGATCGTTCCCATCCATCTTCAGCCCGGCTTCTTGCAAGGCGCGTTCCAACCCCTTCACATCGCGCTGCAGCAATTCGAGGGTGCTCGATTTTTCCACCGTCACTGCCGCGGTGACCCGTTTTTCCTCATCAATCTCGAGCTTTACGTGGATCTTGCCGAGCTCGGCCGGGGACAATTGGATGGTCAGCCGGTTGGTGCCCTCGCGCACGGCGCGCTGGATGTTCACGGCGACCTGCTCATGGGCCGGCAATTCCTGCAGGTGCTGGCGCAACTGGGCAATGAAGTCCGGGCGCTTGGCGGCGGCCCCCTGTGCCAGGTGCAGGCTCCAGCCCGGCGCGCCCACGCCGTCATTGCCGAGGCCGGTCTCGAAGCCATCGCCCAGCGCCTCGTTAAAGGCCGCGCTCGGCGCGGCATGGGCCAGCGCCTGGGCCGCGGGTTGCGGCTGGGGCGCCGGGTTCGGCTGACCTTGGGCGGCGGCAACCTGCGCCTTGATCTCCGACGCCGGGACGGCGCGGGTCGCGGGCTTGGCCTTGGGTTCGGCCGCCGGGCGCGGCGTTTCCGGCGTAAGGTTGGCGGCCAGCTCCGCGGCGGCGGCCTGCGGGGCCTCCGCCGTGGCCGGGGTCGCTGCCTTGGGCGTCGCCAGGGTTGTCATGGAAACGGACGAAAGGGTCTCTGCGCCGGCCGCGGCATCGATCGCGGCGTCGCCGCTGACCAGCCCGGCCATGGCGTCGTCCAGCGAAGCGGCGAGGGTTGCGGCGAAGTTCGCCTGGGTGGCGTCCTCCTTCTGCTGGGCCTCGGGATTGACGACGGTTCCGGATTGCGCGTCGACCGGGGCGGGCTCGGCCGGCGCGACGGCGGCCGGCTCCACCTGGGCGGCGGGCGCAAGCTGGCCGTCGACCAGGAGGGGGGCCTGCGGATCGGCTGCGGCCGCGACGATTTCGGCGGCCGGCTCGGTTGGTGCCTCGGGTGCGACCTGCACCGATACCAGAACGGGTTGCTGTTGATCCGTCGACTGCTCCTTGTCCGGTGCCGCCTCGATCACGACCTCACCCGCCGTCGCTTCATCAGCCTTGGTTTCATCGGCCGGAGCTTGTTCGATCGGCGGCTCGCTGGCCGAGGCCTGGTCATCCATGCAGGCATCCGAATGATCGGCGGGGGCGGCGAGTTGGGCCTGCTCTTCCTTGCGGGGCGTCACGTCGCGCGCATCCGTGGCGACATCGCGCAGATCGTGGGCGTGCTTGATGATGGGACCCGGTCGCCGGGCGGCGGGGCGCTCATCTTCGTGGACCGGCCGGTCGACCTGCGGCTTGCGCCGGGTTAGCGGCTCCGGCCGGTCGGCGGCGGCGCGCTTTTTCATATGCTCGCCGAGCATGTCGGCGAAAAGGTCGCCGCCGGCGCCGGAGGGATTGCGGTCGACGGCGAAGGTGGCGCTGACCGAGGGTTCGAACCGGATGGAATCCATGATGGGCTTTCAGGCGATGAAATTGACCAGGGACAGCTTGATCGTCTGCGAGTAGGCGCCGAAGCTGGCCTGGAGTTGCAGTTCGACCGCTTGCAATTTCGCGGCCACTTCGTTGGGATCGACCGCCTCGATCTTGGCGCTGTCCGAGACGTTGGCGTTGATGGTGGTCTGGTGCGACAGGGTGGTGGCCGCCAGCAGCGCGTCATTGACCGTGTTGTCGCTGAGCAACGTGCGCACGCCTTCCAGCGATTCCTGCGCCAATTGCTTTGCGGTCTGCATCACCTCGGCATATTTGTCCGGGTTCTGCACCGCCTCCTGGGCGTAACGCAGCGCCAGGGTCAGCTTCTGGAACGCGACTTCGTTGGCGCTGTAGGTGTATTTGACCTGCACATTGTCGGCGGCGACCACCGAGGAGCGCTGCCACGCCAGGGCAGAATCGGTCGGCTGCTGATAGACGCTGTATTCCGGCGGCGTCGGATCTGGCACGGCGGCGGGCTTCGCCACCGTCGCTTCGGTGTTCAGTTCCACGCCCACCGTGGCTGCGGTCAGGATGATCCGACCGCTGCCGGTCGGGCCGGGCACGGCGGAAGCGGGGAAGGGCGGGACCTGGGCATTGATCACCGCCGTCAGGTTGATGGCGATGGCGTCCATATCCTGCTCGGCGCCGGTGGTGACATAGCGCGCCGTGCGGCCGTTGACCGTCACCTCATAAACGTCGCCTTTACGGCCGACCGGGCCGCTCAATTGCACGCTGTCGATCTGCGGCAGCGGGCCGGCCGGGATGTTGGCGACCATGTTGGTGACGACCGGCGCGGTCGAGGTGTTGGGCGGCGCGTCGAGCGACAGGGTCGCCGTATAGGCCATCGCCGTGCCGGGCGTGTTCGACGTGATGGACAGCTTGCCGCTCTTCACGTTGGCGGTGACGCCGATATTGGCGGCATTGATCGCCGACACGAACTTGGCGGCGATCGAGGCCTCGTCGTCGTTCTGCGCCGTGGTCACGGTGAACGGACCGCCGACGGGCGCGGTGAAGGTGATGGTGTACTGGTCGCCGGCGTCCAGCGGGTTGGGGAAGGCGATCTGGTCTTCCTGCGCCACCGGCACCACGGTCCGCTGCGTGGTGGTCACGGCGGGCGTGTTCTGCACCGTGGCGTGCGACTGGAAGGCGATGGTCGATTCAAGCCGGATCTGGCCGTTGCCCAGATTGGTCGGCGTCACGCTGAAGGGCGGCAGGTGATTGTTGATCTTGGAGATCAGCTTGTCGGCGATCTCGTTCAGGTCGGCCTCGTCGCCGGTGGTGCGATAGCTGATGGTCACCGGCGCGCCATGGGCCGGCGGATCGGTGATGGTGACGCTGAACACCTCGCCGATGGTGCCGACCGGGCCGGACAAGGTGACGATGTCCGTCTGGTTCGCGCTGATCGGCACGTTGGCCTGGACCGTGGCAAGCGTGCTCGGCGTCGGGTCGTTGCTGGTGATACTGGCGGTGAAAGCGGTGCCGGCGACATCGGCCGTGATGGTGAAGCCGTGCGCGTCGATATCCTGCACCGACACGCCGAGCAGCGGGCCGACATCCGCGGCCATGGCCGCGGCGAGCTGCTGCGCCGTCAGCGGACCGTTATAGGTGAAGATGTTGCCATTGACGTCGATGGTCTCGGTCTGCCCCTGGCCCAGCCGGTCGGTGGTGACGCGCATCGTCTGGAAGATGGTGCCCGGCGCCAGTTGCGTCGTCGTGGCGCTGCTGGCGCCGTTGTCCGAGGCGATCGGGTTGGGCAGGCGCGACAGGTCGACCACCGGCGCCAGTTCGTTGGCATTGATGCCGCCGAACAGGTAGCGGTCATTGACCTGCTCGTTCAGCAGGGCCCGCAGCTCGATCAGCGCGGTATTGACCTGCTCGACGATCGGCGACTTCTTGCCGGCCCGGGTCAGCGTGGCCTCGATGTTGTTGTCGGTGCCGCTGGCGATGTCGATCTTGGCGACGGTGACGTTGAACAATTCACCGGGTCCGGTGCCGGTGATCTTGAGCCGGTCGCCCTCAACCGTGGCTGTCGCGCGGATGCCCGCATGGGCATTGACCTGGGCGGCCAGGTTGCCGGCGATTTCCTCGAAGCTGCCCTCGGCACCGTTGGTGACGTAGCTGAACAGCACGCCGTCGACGATCACCTTGTAGATGTCGCCGGTGTCGCCCAGGTCGCCGCTGAAGGTGACGGTATGTTGCTGCGTCGTCGGCGGATCGGTGTTGGGCGCGGTGAAGGCCTGCAGCATCGTGGCGTTGATGTCCTCGATGCTGGTGAGCACGCGGTCATAGGCCTTGACGTCGGTCTGCGCGCTCTTGATCGCCTCGATATAGCCGGTGCGGCGCGCGATCTCGGCGCGCAGATCGACCAGGCGCGTCGCCTGGACGCCATAGGTCGTGAGATCGCTCGATTTCTTCGAGGTGTTGAGCTGCTGCGTCAGCAAAGCGAGCGAGGATTGCAGCTTCTGGAAGCCGCCCACATTCTGCAGATAGGATGCGTAGGTGGAATATCCGTTGACCGGCATGTGATTACCCTTGTTCCTATCTCGTGACCGCGGCCTGCAGCGTGTCGAACAGCGTCTGGATCACGGTCATCAGGCGCGCCGAAGCGGCATAGGCGTTTTGCAGGATCTGCAGATTGGCCAGTTCCTCGTCCAGATTGACGCCGGTGTCCTGCAGGTAGCGCTGCTCGGTCATCTTCAACGTCTCGCCGCTCAGCTCGGCGCTGTCGCTGATGACCTTGGCATTGGCGGCCGCGGTGCCGATGAAGCCGGACATCAGCCCCTTGTAGGAGACGCTGGTCAGGCTGAGGCCCACGGCGATGAAGCTGCGCTCGGAGCTGTTGATCGCATTGACCACGTCCGGAGCGGCGTTTTTCTTCAGTTGCTGGAGGCCGTCCGAGAGCTGATCGTTGATCTTGAAGGTGTAGCGGTCGACGTTGGTGAAAAAACCGCCGGTCAGCTCCGGCAACTGGCCGTTGACCGAGCTGACGACGGTGAACTTCTCGTCATTGGTTTGGCCGACCAGTTGCAGCGAGGCGACGCCGTTGATCGCAGTCACGCCCAACGTCGTGTCGGCGTTGATCAGGGCCGTCAGCTTCTGGGCGATCTGGTCCAGGTTGGTGTCGTTCTGCGTCGCGGTATAGCTGAAGGTCTTGCCCTTGACCGTGACTTCGAAGATATCGCCCTCGTTCAGGCTGCCGGAGAGCGTGACGGTGCCCATCTGGGGCGTGCCCGGGGTCGCCTGGACGGTCGTCTGGTGGCTGGCCGAGATGCGCAGCGACGTGGCGCCGTTGTTGTAGGCGGCGGCAAAAGTCGGCGGATTGCCCGCGGTGTTGGTGAAGGCCGCGACGATGACGTCGAGTTGGGAGCGAAGCTTGCGGATCACTTCCTTGGCCGGGTCGGCACTTGCCGGCTGGCCCACGGTGCTGCCGTCATAGCGCAGGTCGAGCAGCGCCTTCAGCTTGCCCTCGCGGAACTGCTGGTCGACGATTTGGTCGTTGTCCAGCGACACGATGTGCGTGCCGTCGAAACGGAAACGGGCCGGCGCGCCGTCCAGCAGGGACATGCCGGAGGGGGTGATCAGGGCGATGGCGCCATTCTCACGCTCGACGGTGCGCACATCCACCAGCTTGGCCAGGTCGCGCACGAGCTGGTCGCGCTGGTCGATCAGCTCCAGCCGCTCGGAGCCGTTCGGGTCGGACGATTTGATGCGCAGATTGACCTCGAACACCTTGGACAGCAGGTCGTTCAGTTCGGTGGTCGTGTCGCCGAGGTCCTGGCGGATCTCGGCATCGATGTCGTCGACGCCGGCGCTGAGCCGGCGCACCTCGGCGGCGAGCTGGTCGCCGATCGAGATGACCTGCCGCTGGGCGGAGGCGCTTTCCGGCTGGGTCTGGAAGCTCTGCCAGGCGGCGGTGAAGTCGCTCATCAGCCGGGGCAGGGCCGCGGTGTCGGAGCTGGTGCCCAACAGCGTCTGGATCCGGTTCATATAGTCGGCCTGGGTCTGGTTCAGGCCGTCACGCGAGGTATAGCTCTCGTACTGCTTGCGCAATGCGACGCTGACCGCCGACTGGTAGCCGGCGATCAGGGAGCCGCCGATCTGGTTGTTGCCCAGAATGGCGGATTCCTGGATCAGCTTCTTCTTGGTGTAGGTCGGGTCGTTGGCGTGCGCGACGTTGGCGGACACCAACTGCACGCTCGCCTGACTGACCCGGAGGCCGGAGATCGCGGCATTGAGGGCGGCGGTCAACGACATGGCGTTACCTATCTCGTGCTAACGGATCACTACCGTTTGATGTTGATCACTTCGGCCAACATTTCGTCGGCGGTGGTGATCACGCGGGTGTTGGCGGAGTAGGAGCGCTGGGTGACGATCATCTTCGAGAATTCCTCGGCGATGTCGACGTTGGAGCCTTCCAACGCGCTGCCGCGCATGGTGCCGGCGCCGTTCGCCCCGGCATTGCCGACCTGCACCGCGCCGCTGTCGAATGTCTCGGTGAAGCCCTGCGCGACCTCGCGCTTCAGGGCGGTCGGATCGTTGAACTGGGCGATCGGGATGCGGAAATAGACGCGGCTGCGGCCGTTGTCGTACTGCAGCTCGACATCGCCGTTGTCGCGGATGGCGACATCCTTCAACAGGCCCTGCGGCACGCCGTCCTGGACCAGGCGGGACACATCGATGTCGTCGCCGGCGAACTGGGTGACGCCGTTGGTGGTCTGGAACTGGCCGAGGTTGAGCGTGATCTCCTGCTGGCCGAGGCCGTAATCGACCACGAAGGTGACGTTGGCGTCCTGGCCCTCGGTCTGCAGCGTCGGCACCGTCGCGTTGCCGGACGGGTTGAATTGGTTGGAAATCGCCACGACCTTGCCGGCGGTCGCCTCGGTTTCGCCGAACTGGACGTCGATGAAGCCCGGCACGTTGCCGTTGCTCGCGGTCGCGGCGGAGGAGAAGCCGACGCCGGCATTGATCGCCGTCAGCGAGATGACGCTGCCGGCGGCCGTCGCGGTGACGCCGAGGCCGGCATTGTCGTTGATCAACTCGGCGAACCGGTTGGCCAAATCGCTCAGGCTGGTCTCGGTGCCGTCAGCGATATAGGAGATCGACTGCGTGCCGATGGTCAGCGTGTAGACGTCGCCGATTTCGCCTGGACCGACCGTGCCGCTGAGGGTCAGCGAGTCGGTTTGCGCCACGGGCGGCACGTTGGCGGTGGCGACGACGAAGGCGCTGGGGCCTTCGGTCGTGACATTGGTCGCGGCGACGCCGGCAGTGCCACCCGGCGTGCCGGTGAAGGTGCCGAGCGCGGCGTCCGCCTGGACAAAGAAGCGCGTCGGGTTGTTCGGATCGACGACCGCGGTCACCTGGCCAGCGAGGGTGACGTCGGCGTTGATCGCGGCCACCAACTGATCGCGGGCCAAGGTGGCGCTGGCGACCGGGCCGGTCACGGTGACCGTCGTGGCGCCGATCGTGTAGGTGACGTTTTCGCCGGCCAGCAGCGCGGACGGCACATCGACGACGTCGAGATCGCCGGAGCCGTTGCCGGCCAGCGACACCGAGAACGGCGTACCCGGCGTGTCGGCGATGATCTGGAACGTGTTGCCGACCACATTCGTGCCGGTGACCTGGGCGCTGATGGTGGCGTTGCCGTTGATCGCGGCGACCAGGGCGGAAGCGGCCTGGGTTGCGGTATAGCCGGTCGACGGCGCGGTCACCGAGACGCTGCCGGAGCCGATGGTGATGGTGAGGGTGCGTCCCGGGGGCAGGCCGGCGTTCGGCAGGGTGACAGTGTCGACCTGCGCCACCGGCGCCACGTTCGGCTGCACCGGCGCGGTGACCGCGTTCTGGTCGTTCACGCCGCTGATGTTGCCGGCCACCGGATCCAGCGTGCTGCCTTCGGCGACGATGTCCAGGCGCCAGACATTGTCGGCGCGCTTGGCCCAGACGAGCTGGACGTTGTGCGGGTTGCCGAGCGCGTCGAACACCTGGACGTTGGACGGGCTCAAGGGCGGCGTCGGGTTGACCTCGGAATTGGCCGGCAGGTTGCCGACGAAGTCGATGGTCGAGGTCGGGGTCGGCTCGTCGATCACCTGCTCGATATGGATCGGCGACACGACGGAGGTATCGGCAACGCCGGTCTCTGGATCCACCGCCCAGCCGTTCAGGAAATATTGGCCGTTATTGACCAGGTAGCCGTCGCGGTTGACTTCGAAGTCGCCGGCGCGGGTGTAGTAGCGCAGGTTGCTGAAGGTCGTCGCGTTCGCGGTCTGGCTGTCGGCGCGGCTGACGATGAAGAAGCCCTTGCCGTTGATGGCGAGGTTGGTGTTGCTCTGCGTCTGGGTGACGTTGCCCTGGATGTGGTTCTGATAGAGCGGCGAGGCGATGACGCCGCCCGGCGCGTGCACATTCTGGTTGGAGACCGTGATCAGGGTCTCAAAGCGCGTATCCACCTTCTTGTATCCGGTGGTCTGCGAATTGGCGATGTTGTCCGAGATATGTCCGATGGCTCGCGACTGCGCGTTGATGCCGCTGACCGCCGTGAACATCGCGCCAAGAATACTCATTGCCGACCTCTTCAGAGAAATACAGGACCTGGTGGTCTCTCTGATGCAAGGGTCGGGCCAACTTAAAAATCGCTTTAGGTCAATCGTTTATAGGATATTGGAGGCCGGGATGGGCAGGTCGTTCCGATCCGGCTCGGTTTGCTCGGCAGCAATTACCGGATAGGCGGAACGAGCTTCGATTCAGGCGGCGTGAGATGTTGTCTTGGGCGGCGCGGGGCGCAGGGCGGCCCCGACGGCTGGCTTCCAGCCAAATTTGCCGGGCGGCTTAGCCGACGGCCTGGGTCTTGAGGTCCGGGTTGGCCAGGTATTTCGACTGCATGGGCCAAGCCGGCGCGCGGTCGTGCGCCTTGCGGGCGACGCACGTGATCATGGCGTTCGGATGCTCGACCGGATGCCGCTTCATGTGATGCAGCGGATAGGCGTGCACCTGGATGCCGTTGACCGCGATGCCGTGGGTCCGGAACGACATCTCGTGTCCGTTCTGCACATAGAAGTCGTGATAGAAGGTCGGCGAGAAGTTGAAGAATCCGTGGTTGATCATCGCCATCGGATTGAGGTGCAGGACGAAGCCGCCGACCTTGGCCATGTTGAGGATGTTGCGGATCGCCTGGCCGACATTGAAGCAATGCTCCATGGTGCCGGCGTCGAGCACGATGTCGAAGGCGCCGACCAGGTCGTCGGCCACCGGCTCGTTCAGGTCGACAATACGCTCGGTGCCGCGCGAGGCGACCAGATCCACCGCCGTGAACCGCATGCCCATGGCGGCGAACAGCGACTGCGCGTCGATCACCCGGTCCAGGCTCGATTGCAGGTGGTGCCAGGCCAGGATCTGCGCCGAGTCCGGCCGGTAGCTCAGTCGGTCGGCGACCTCCGGGCCCAGGATCTTGCGCGCCTGCTCTTCCGAGATCAGCACGTCCGGATAGCCCAGGCAGCAGACATTGACTTCCGCCGGCAGGTGCTTGCGCATCTGCTGCAGCATCGACAGGACAAAGACGTTCATCGCCATGATCGGTCACCCGGCCTTCTTGATGACGGCCATTTCCTTGTAGAAATGGACGAACTCCACGTCGCCGCGGCGCCAGTCCATCTCCTGCAGGCACGTGTCGATCAGGGCCATGAAGTGCTTCCGGTCAAAGCGCTCCGCCGGGATGTCGAACGGCAGCAGGCTGCGGTATTGCGGGTTGTGGGTGCATTTCAGGTCTTCGATCACGAACAGGCCGCCCGGCTTCAGGCTGCCCCAGTTCAGGCGGAAGGTGTCGACGATGTCGGCGCTGACATGGGAGCCGTCGTCGATGATGATGTCGAACGGCCCCGCGATCGTTTTCTGTGTCGCGTTGGCGATGGTGATCGCGATGTTGGGATAGGCCTTGCATAGGTTCGCGCAATCGGGCCGGATGTCGACGCCCAGCACCCGCGCATCCTGGAAATAGCTGGACCACATTTTCAGCGACGAGCCGCAGGCGACGCCGATCTCCATCAGGCGCAGCCCCGCCCGGCCGCGCAGCGGCCCGAAATAACGTTCGTAGACGGCGGTGTAGTTGTGCTTGATCGAGCCCTTGTCGGTCTTGAAATGGTCGGCGATCTCGGTCAGCGAGGCGCGTCCATAGTCGAGATGGAAGGGCGGCTCGTAATCGACCGGCGCCGTCGTGTCCAGCGAATAGGCGCGGTCGGCCAGTTGCGGCGCCTGCAGCGGCTGGGCCAATTGCGGCCAGCGCCGCGCCTGGTAGGCGATGATCTGGTCCAGGATCACCTTGCGCGGCCCTTTCAAGTGCAGCACCGCCTTGGTGTCGAGCTGCTTCGTCGTATAAGGCCGGT
>DASZQC010000177.1:0-9348 GCA_035549815.1 Dongiaceae bacterium | reverse complement strand
GCTCGCCGCGCTTCTTGCCGATCAGGTCCCACAGCGCGATCTCCACCCCCGACCAGGTGTGCGCCGCTTGCAGCAGATCCATGCTGTTCCACTGGATGGTCGCGGCGATGCGGGCGATGTCGGCGGGCGACGAGACATCCTCGCCCAGCACCGAGGCGCCGATCGGGCGGCAGGCGCCGTGCGACATCGGGCAGACGAAAGAAGCGATGGAGGTCAGCGGCGAGGCCTCGCATTCGCCCCAGGCCTCGATGCCGCCGGCGCGCACACGCACCACCAGCGCATCCTGGCTGCCGTCGCCGGCATCGGTGACCACCGGCATGGAGAGATAGAAGAAATCAACCGACTCGATTTTCATGATTGGTCCTATTGCACGCGGTATTTCACAAGAGCGTCCTCATTAAGCGTGATGCCGAGGCCGGGCGCGGTGGGCAGCGGGATCTGCCCGTTCACCACCGGCAACTCGACGCTGCACAGATCCTTGCGCAGGCTGGAGTCCGCCAGCTCGCGCGGCAGGAACTCGATATAGGTGCAGGTCGGCGACACGGCGGCAAGATGCGCCGAGGCGGCGATGCCGATGGCCGATTTCCAGCAATGCGGCACCACGGCGAGGCCCTTGTCGCGCGCAGCCATGGCGACGCGCCGCGCCTCGGTCAGGCCGCCGACGCGGCCGACATCGGGCTGCACCACGTCCAGCGCATCGCGATCGGTCAGCTCGCGGAACTCGAAGCGGGAATTCAGCCATTCGCCTGCCGCCACACGCACCGGCGAAGTTTTCACCAGCTTGGCGTAGCCTTCGATGTCGTCGGACGGCAGCGGCGTCTCGATGAAATAGATGTCCTGGTCGGCGAACATCTCGATGGCGCGCAAAGCTTCCTTCCAGTCGGCCCAGGCATACGCGACATCCACCATCAGCGTCATGTCCGGACCCACCGCCTTGCGGCAGGCGGCGACGATCTTGGCGCATTCCCGATCATCGGCGATCTGGAGTGAATTGTGCGAATAGGGCCCCTTGATACAGATCTCCAGCTTCGCGGCGCGGAAGCCGAGCTGCTTCGCCTTCACCGCGCGCTCCACCAGGATGCGGGTGTAGGTGTCGAGGTCGTCGCCTTCCGGCAGCAGCGAGGCATAGGGCGTGATGCCGTTCGGGTTGATGGCGCCGCCCAGCAACTGCCAGCACGGCTTGTTCTCTGCCTTGCCGCGCAAATCCCACAAGGCCATGTCCAGCGCGCCCATGGCGCAGATGCCGAGCCCGCGCCGACCGGTCATGGCAGAGCCCATATACATCTTCTCCCACAGGCCTTCGACATCGGACGGGTCCTTGCCGACCAGCATCTCGGTCAGCCCCAGGCCCATGATGTGCGTGCCCGGCGCCTCGATCATGGCGCGTGCGACCCACGGATTGGTGTCGGTCTCGCCGATCCCGACCAGCCCCTCGTCGGTGTGGATCTTGACGACCATGTCGTCCTGCGCGGAGGAGCAGGCATCGGCGCGGTAGTCCGGCACCAGCAGGACGAAGCACTCCACCTTGGTGATCTTCATGAAACGGCCCTCTTTTCCTTTTGTGGCGGCCAGTCGGCGCGCGCATTGAGTTCGTCGATCGTGAGATGACACCGCAATTTGGTGCCGCCGACCTCGCGCCAGGGCGGCCGCTCGGTATCGCAGATCGTGCCGGCCTGCCAGGGGCAGCGGCCGGCATAGACGCAACCGACGCTGCCGCGCTTAGGCTCGCCAGCTTTCGTTGCCGTTGAAGAAATATCGGGCGCCTGCAGCGGCACCGGCACGGCGTGGAGCAGAGAATGCGTATAGGGATGGAACGGCGGCGCGAAGACGCTGGCGCGCGTGCCGATCTCCATGACCTCGCCGCCATAGAGCACGCAGACATGGTCAGCCAGCATCCGCACCACGGCAAGGTCGTGCGAAATGAACAGCATGGCGATGCCATGCTCCGACTTCAGTTGCTGGAGCAGCGTCAGGATGTTGGCCTGCACCGAGACATCGAGCGCGGAGAGAATCTCGTCGCACAACAGCAGCGCCGGCTTGGCGGCCAGGGCGCGGGCGATGGCGACGCGCTGGCGCTCGCCACCGGAGAGCTGGTCCGGGAAGCGCTCTTGATAGGAGGCATCCAGCCGCACATCGCCCAGCGCACCGGCGATCTGCGCGCGTGCCTTTGTCCCCTCCATCCGGAAGAAATGCACCAGAGGCCGGGAAATGGCATCGCCGATCCGGGCGCGCGGGTTCAGCGAAGCATCGGGATTCTGGAAAATATACTGGATCAGGCGGCGCTGCAGGTCGGTGCGGTCGCGCACGCGCGCCGCCAGGGCCTCGCCGCGCAGCTTGATGCCGCCGGCTTCCGGCGCCTCCAGGCCGCTGACCGCCTTGGCCAACGTCGACTTGCCGCTGCCGGACTCGCCGACCAGGGCGAAGACTTCGCCCTCCTTGATCTCGAACGACACGTCGCTGACCGCGCGGAAGCCGCGACCAGACGGGCCATAGACAACGCTGACATGATCGACCGAGAGCACGGGCGCGCGCGCTGCGCTGACGGCTGCGCCGACGACGGGGGGATCGGCCGGGAACGGCGCGATCTGCTGCCAGCGCCAGCAGGCGACGGCGCGGAGGTCGTCGATTTCCTGCAATTCCTGGCGCTCGACCGCACAGCGCTCCTGTGCATGATCGCAGCGTGGGGCGAAGGGGCAGCCCGGCGGCAATTCCCGCCGCCGCAGCAATCCGCGCAAGGGCCGCGTCCGCGCCGCGGCTTCCGCGATCACCGGGATCGAGGCGATCAGGCCCTGTGTATAGGGATGTCGCGGCCGCAGAAAAATCTCGTCGGTCGGCGCGATCTCCACCATGCGGCCGGCGTACATGACGCCGATCCGGTCGGCGATCTGCGACAGCAGCGCCAGATCGTGCGTCACATAGAGCATGGCGACGCCGATGCGGCCACGGAGTTCGCTCAACAGCGCGATGATCTGTTCCTGCGTGGTGACATCGAGGCCGGTGGTCGGCTCATCCAGCACCAGCAGGTCCGGATCGCAGGCCAGCGCCATGGCGATGCAGACGCGCTGCTGTTGCCCGCCGGACAATTGATGCGGATAGCGCCGTTGGAACGCCGGATCGGCCGGCAGGCCCACCAGCTTCAGGATGCCGGCGATGATCGCGGCCGCGTTGTTGCTGTCGCTGCGGCCGTGCGCCAACAGGGGTTCCGCCAGTTGCTGGCCGACACGAATGCCGGGATTGAGCGCGGTGGTCGGGTTCTGCGGCACGAAGGCGATGCGGTCGCCGCGCAGCTCATCGAGCTCGGCGCGCGACATGGCGGTCAGGTTCGCGCCCTTGAAGCGCACCTCGCCCCGCTCCACCCGCATCGAGACATGCCGGTAGCCCAGCAATTGTAGCGAGATCGTCGACTTGCCGCAGCCCGATTCGCCGACCAGGCCGAACACCTCGCCCGGCCGTAGGGAGAAACTGACATCGTCCACCGCGCGCGCCCAGCCGGCGCCTTGTCGATAGGCGACGCTGAGATTGCGCACTTCGAGGAGGCTGCCCGTGCCGTTCATTGGTTGCCGAGCCTCACCGTGCGCCCGAGGATGCGGGCCAGGCCTTCGGTGAACAGGTTCAGCCCGACGACCAGCGACGCCAGCGCCAGACCCGGCCCCAGCACCGTGATCGGCGTGATGATGATGAGGGCGCGGTTCTCGCTGATCATCAGGCCCCATTCCGGCGTCGGCGGACGCAGCCCGAATCCGAGAAAACCGAGAGAGCCGACCAGCACCGGCGCATAGCCGGCGCGCAAGGCGAACTCCACCAGCAGCACGCTGGTGGCGTTGGGCAGCAATTCGCGGCGCATCACCGACCAGGCGCTTTCGCCGCGCAGCCGCGCCACCGTGACATAGTCGCGCGTGGCGATATCCATGGCCGCCGCGCGTGCGATTCGGGCGATGCGCGGCGCATAGACCAAGGCCACCACCAAGACCACCAGGATCGGGTTGCCGGACAGCTCCGGCCCGGCGGAAGCGATGGCGATCAGTGCCAGCACCAGGAACGGGATGCTGATCAGCGCCTCCAACAGGCGTTGCAGCAGATTGTCGAACCAGCCGCCGAGATAACCGGACAGCAGCCCCAGCACCGCGCCGACCAGCAGGCCCAATGCCGTGCCGGAGAGCGACAACAGGATCACGATGTGTGCGCCATGCACCACGCGGCTAAATACGTCGCGCCCGAGCTGGTCTACACCGAAAGGATTCTTCCAGCTCATGCCGGAAAGGGGGATGCCGGTGCCCATCTGCGAGAAGCCATAGGGCGCCCAGAGCGGACCGGTGATGGCGACGATCAGATGCACCAGCAGGATGATGGTGCCGATGCGGAAACTCTGCGGCGTCTGGCTCCACAGCAGGCGATAGCTCGCCTTCGGCGGCTTCGGCGCCTTGATGGTGGCGTGATCGGTGCTCATGCCGACCTCAGGCGCGGGTTCAGCAGGATCGCGGCGATGTCGGCGATCAGATTGGCGGCGACATAGACCAGGGCCGCGATCATCACCGTCGTCTCGATGACCGGCAGGTCACGCAATTGCAGGGAATCCACCAGCAGGCTACCGAAGCCGGGATAGGAGAAGACCTTCTCCACCACCACCACGCCACCTACCAGGTAGGCGAGATTGAGCGCGGTCACGTTGAGCGTCGGCACCAGGGCGTTCGGCAAGGCGTGGCGCAACAGCACGCGCTTAGCGCTGAGGCCCTTCAGCTCCGCCATGCGCACATAGTCGGAATCCAGCACCTCGATCAGGTTGTCGCGCAGCATGCGCACGGCATAGACCGCCATGACGATGGCGAGCGTCAGCGCCGGCAGGGTCATGGCGCGCAGATAGTCGAGCGCGCTGGAAGAATGATCGACCAGCGAGATGGCGGGCAGGATCGGCACCAGCACCACGAACGTGAAGAGCAGGATCGTCGCCAGCAGGAAATCCGGCATCGACAACAGCACCAGGGTGACGATCGACAGGCCGTGATCCGCCGGCTTGTCGCGGCGGATCGCCTGGATCAGCGCCGGCAGCACGGTCAGCGGCACATAGAGCAGGAAGGCATAGACGGAGAGCAGCACCGTATTATAGATGCGTGGCCCCAGGATTTCCGTCACCGGGCGGCTGGAGGCGAGCGACTGGCCGAGATCGCCGCTCAGCAGGCCGCTCAGCCAGTGGAAGTAGCGGACGGGCGCCGGGTCATTGAGGCCCAGCTTGGCGCGCAGCAGCTCCAGCGCCTCCGGCGTCGCGTCGCGGCCCAGGATGCGCGTCGCCACGTCGCCCGGCAGG
The DNA here is from genome assembly GCA_035549815.1 of Dongiaceae bacterium. Taxonomy (GTDB): domain Bacteria; phylum Pseudomonadota; class Alphaproteobacteria; order Dongiales; family Dongiaceae; genus Dongia_A. The sequence goes on along the minus strand of DASZQC010000177.1, from coordinate 4,046 downwards.
ACTTCCAGCACGGCGAAGATGATCAGCGAGACGATCAGCAGCGTCAGCAGGGACAGCAGGATGCGGCCGGTGACGAGCCTTACGATCGGCAAGTGCATTCCCCCCGCACAGCGGCGCCGATCGCGGCGCCGGATGGATCCTGAAAAATGGCGGGCGCCGGCGGAAAGGCCGGCGCCCGCCACCTAGGGAAGCCTACTTGCCGCAGCTCAGATCTTCAAAGTTCAAATTGAAGTTCTGCGCCCGCGGTGTATAGCCCTCGCAGCCCTTGCGCACGGCCAGCACCTGATGGACGAACATCGGGAGCACGAGGCCGCCCTCCTTCGCCAACAGCTCGCCGGTCTGCTGGAACAGCTTCAACCGCTCCGCCGTGTCGACCGTGGTGTTCGCTTTCAGCAGCAGCGCGTCGTAATCCGGCCGCTCCCAATGGGTTTCCTTCCACTTGGCGGTCTGCGTATAGGCGACGGCCAGGCCCTCTCCCGGCGGGCGCATCGACCAGGCGGAGGTCACGGCCGGCTGCTTCAGCCACACGTCGTCCCAGAAGCTTTCCGCCGGCGTCACGATGACGTTGATGTCGATGCCCGCGGGCTTCGCCATCTCGGCATAGACCTGCGCCATGCGCACCATGCCGGGCACGCCTTCGGCCGTGTAGAGGTCGAACTTCAGGCCGTCCTTGTATCCAGCCTCGGCAAGCAGAGCCTTGGCCTTTTCGTAATCCTGTTTCGGCGCTTCCTTGACATAGGACGCCGGGCTCGGCACCGGCACCGGATTGTCCGCACCCGGCTCACCGAAGCCGAGCAGCACGGTATCGATCATCGCCTGGCGGTCGACCACCGCCTTCAGGGCCTCGCGCACCTTCACATTGTCGAACGGCTTGGTGTCGACCCAGAAGGAGATGGTCATGGAGTTGGAGGCCGCCGTCTCCAGCAGAGACACCGACGGATCGTCCTTCAGCGCCGGAATGACCGACGGATCGACGTTCAGCATCAGGTCGACCTCACCCGACTTGATCGCCGACACGCCGGCCACGGCCTCTTGCGCCACGGTGATCTTCAGGCAGTCGGCCTTCGGCTTGCCCGCATCCCAGTAGTTCGGATTCTTGCGCAGGATGCGCACTGGCGCATTCGGCGTGAACTCTTCCTGCATGAAGGGACCGGTGCCGTCGCCATGCAGGCGCAGATCTTCCTGCTTGGCGCCGTCCGGCACGATGTTGGTGAACTTGTTGGTGATCAGCACCGGCAGCTCGACCACCGGATTCTTGGTGGTGAAGGTGACGGTGCGCGCATCCGGCGCCTTGATGCCGTCCGGATCGAGGAACTCGAGCACCGCGCGGGCGCCGGAGCCGGTCTTCTCGTCCAGCAGGCGCTTGAAACTGTAGACCACGTCGGCGGAGGAGAAGTCCTTGCCACTGTGGAACTTCACGCCGTCGCGCAGCTTGAAGGTCCAGGTCAGGCCGTCCGCGGACACCGACCATTCCGTCGCCAGTTCCGGCAGGACGTTGAAATTGTCGTCGATATCCACCAGGCGATTGTAGACCGCGAAGGTATGATAGGCGTCGTCGCCGGAATGCATGTCGGCGGGATCCATCGACTGCTTCTCGCCCGACCACTCGTAACCCAGCACCTTCACGCATTCATCGCCGGCCGCCGCGAGCGCATTGCCCGACAGGCCTGCAATTGCCAGCGCGCCGAACGCGACGCCGGACATCAGTCGCACCAATTTCATGATCGCCTCCCCGTTTCTTGTTCGCCGCGTTCCACCCGAAACGCGACGCCGCGCAAATTCCGAAATACCGGACTGTTGTACGCAATTATAGAATGCTAGGTTAGCGAGAATCGATCATGAGTCAATCGGGAGCGAGGAAAATGGCGGCTGTGCGCCTGCGCGGAATGACCTGGGACCATCGTCGCGCCATCGATCCGCTGCTGGCGACGCGGGCGATGTTCGCCGCTGCGCATCCCGGCATCGAGATCGAATGGTCGTCGCGGCCGTTGCATGGGTTTGAATTCACGCCGGTCGCGGAACTCGCCAAATCCTACGACATGATCATCCTGGATCATCCGTTCTGCGGCGACATCGCGGCGAGCGGATGCCTGCTGCCGGTGGATGAGATCCTGGCCGAAGCGCGCGACGCCTTCGTCGGCCCCTCGCGCGAAACCTATGTTTACGCTGGAAAAACCTGGGCCGTGCCGGTCGATGCCGCCTGCCAGGTAGCGGTGTCGCGGCCCGATCTGATGACACGGCTGGGGGAAAAGGCGCCGGTCGACTGGACGGCGCTGCTCGATCTCGGCCGCCGCGCATCGCGACGCAACATGAAGCTCGCCATCGGGCTGCGTGGCGTGCACAGCCTGATGACCTTCTTCACCTTGTGCGCCAATCTCGGGCAGCCTTGTGCGACATCACCCCAGGAACCATTCGCGGAATTGGCGATCGCGCGCGAAGCGCTTGAGCAGATGCGCGCCTTGCTATCCCTTTGCCCACGCGAGGCGCTGGACTGGAACAGCATCGAGCTGCACGACGCGATGGCGGCGCGCGACGATCTGGCATTCTGTCCCGCGGTCTATTGCTACGCGACCTATGCCGAGGCGGATCAGCGCCATCCGTTGCGTTTCCACGATTTTCCGGGCCCGCGGGGACCGCGCGGCTCCACGATCGGCGGAACCGGCCTCGGCCTCTCGGCGCACTGCAAGAATCCAGAAGCGGCGCTGACCTATGCCCGCTTCGCCGCCTCCGCCGCGGCACAAGCGGCCTTCGCTTTGCACCACGGCCAGCCAGCCCGCAAGGAAACATGGACGGACGCGGCGATCGATGCGCGGTTCGGCGGCTGCTATTCAGCGACGCGGGCGACAATGGAAGGGTGCTGGATCAGGCCGCGCTTCGCCGGCTATCTCGGCTTCCAGGCCAAGGCGGGGCCGCTGATCGAACAACATTTGCGCAGCGAGATCGCCGAACGGGACCTGCTGGACCGGCTGCAGAAACTGTTCGAAACCGCGCCGTCTCAGTGAGCGCCGAGACGGCCCGAAAGCTTCGCCGCGGCGGCGCAGACCTTCTTGATCAGCTCTTCCCGGTTCGCCTTGCCCAGGCGATGCTCGGGCGCGACGATGCTGATGGCGGCGATGCAGCGGCCGGTGCCGTCGATGACGGGCGCCGCGACACAGCCGGCATGCTCGTTGGTCTCGTTCAGCTCCGTGGCGTAGCCCTGCTTGCGGAACTTGCGGATCTGCTGGATCAGCTTCGGCACATCGGTGATGGAACGCCCGGTCGGCGATTGCCGCACCGACCGCTTCAGCAGCGCCGTCAGCGTCGCATCGTCCAGGTCGGAGACCAACAGGCGCCCGGCCGCCGCCCAGTTGACCGGCACGCGGGAGCCGACCCGGCTGATGATGCGGATGGAGAGCGACCCTTCCTCCTTCAGCAGCACCAGCATCATGTCGTTCTCGAGCACCGAGAGCTGCACCGTCTCGCCGCTGGCGTCGCGCAATTCTTCCACGATCTGGCTGCCGTCGCGCAACAGATCGACCTGGCCGCGATAGGCCATGCCGAGCTCGAACAGCTTGCGCCCCAGGAACAGCCCGCCGCCGCGGCCCGACGGCTCCAGATAGCCCGCCTCGCTCAAGGTCCGGACCAGCTCATAGGCGGTGGATTTTGGGATCTTCAGGGCGCTGACGATGGCTCCGACAGTCGCCGGCTCGCCCTGCTGCAACAGGAACTCGAACATCTCCAGCGCGCGCCGGACGCTGCGCGAACCGCTCTGCTCTTCCTCCGCCGGGGCGCGGCCCGCGGATGCGTTGGCGCGCAGCCGCGCCTTTCCTGCTTGCGTCATGGGCGATATACCAACATTCTGGACTAGTATCCAATATTTCAGACGATCGCGCAAATCAACGCGACGGGGGGCCGGAAATGAAGATTACGGACATCGAGGTGATCGAACTCCGGACGCCCGGCTGGGCCGGGGCGACCTTCGACGGGTCATACGACAATTGCCTTGTCCTCGTCCATACGGACGGGGGTGTCACCGGGATCGCAGAGGTCGACAGCGTGCCTTCCGT
>DASZQC010000176.1:0-3954 GCA_035549815.1 Dongiaceae bacterium | reverse complement strand
GCATCCCGGCAAAGGGGCCGCGCTATCGTATTACCGCCGTCATTTTCGGCAGAAAAGCATTTGACCTGCGCCCTGCGCTGCCGTCCCATCGGCGCGCATGCCGCAGGTGATCCCCCGCATCGACGTCGCCCCCTTGTTCGCCGGCCCCTCGCCGCAGCGCGACCGGGTGGATGCCGCCATCGTGGCGGCGGGGCGGGACACAGGCTTCATGACCATCGCCGGCCTGCCCGGCGACCTGCCGGTGGACGCGAACCATCGCCGGGCGCTGCTGCGCATCTTCGACCTGCCGCCGGAGGAGACCCGCAAACTGTGGCGCCAGAAATTCGCGCCCGATCAACGCAACATCTATCGCGGCTGGTTCCCGCTGCAGAACGGCGCCGAGACCTACAAGGAAGGCATCGACATGGGGCCGGATATCGCCCATCCGGACGTCGCTGGAGCCGCGGCGCGCATCGACGCGCGGGACCCGTTGCGCGAGGCGACGCCCCTGCCGCCGGAAGCGACGCTGCCCGGCTGGCGCATGGCCGCCGGCGCCTATTTCCGGGCCATGGAGCGTGTCGGAACGGCGCTGATGCATGCGCTGGCGCGCGGCCTGGAGCTGCCGGAAGACATCTTCGACGACGCCTTCGCCGGCGGCATTTCCACCTTGCGCCTCATCCGCTATCCGGTGCGGCCGCCGGAATCCATGGTCGGCGTGCCGGAGGAGCGGCTCTGGGTCGAGCAGGGCGGGCGCAGGCATTACATGCTGGGCCGCGCCCACGTCGATTCCGGCCTGGTCACCTTGCTGGCGCAGGACGGTGTTTCCGGATTGCAGGCGCGCGGCCCAGCATCCAATGGCGCAGGCGCGTGGGTCGACGTGCCGCCGGAAGAGGGCACGCTGGCGGTGAATTTCGGCAAGCTGCTGGAAAGCTGGACCGGCGGCCGCATCAAGGCGACCGAGCATCGGGTCATCGGATCTGGACAGGAGCGCTGCTCGGTGCCGTTCTTCTATGAGCCCAGGACCGATGCGGAGATCGCGCCCTTGCCCTTGCCGGGCATCGATTTCGCGCCGTTCCTCTATGGCGATTATCTGTGGTCGACCATGACCAAGTTCGTCGAATTCCATGGCCTCGAGGGCCTGCGCCGCCCTCAAGGCCGCTGAATCTTCATCTGCGCCACGCTTCGTCACGCCCGCTTCGTCACGCCTGCCAGAAATGCTTCTCGATCTCGTGCTCGGCGTCGGCGCGGCTGACACCGATATCCTTCAGCATGTCGTCGCTCATCGCCGCGAGCTGATGGCGGTCGCGCATCCGCGCGATCCAGTCGATCGGGGCTTCGACCGCGCGGGTCAGGACCGGCGCCAAGCCGGCGGCCACGCTGTGCCCCAGGCCGCTGCGGGGAATCAGGGACAGAAGATGGTTGCTCATGATCGATCTCCTTCGTGCTCATACGCCGTGGGGCTACGCATGATGTGCCGGGATCGGGGTGGGCCTCAGTGCGGCGCTTCACAGGGGTCGGGTGAGAGCTGGCCGCCCCTGTCCCTCGCGCCGCACTTTGGACCCGGCGGCTGAACGAACCGCCTTTCGAACGAAACCGGTGGCTATTCCCGCCAGAACGGACGGGAGGCGGCCTGGTCGGCATCCGCGCGGCTCAAGCCGATGTCGCGGAGCATATGGTCGTCCAGTTCGGCCAGCCGGCGGCGGTCATGGGCCCGCTCCAGCCAGACGAAGGGCGCCTCGATCAGGGAGGCCAGGAAACCGGTGGCCTGGCCGACGGAATGCTGCGCGCCGGTCAGGATATTGGACGGGGATGAAAGTTCGTATTTCATAGCTGACCTCACATATTCCCTAACAAGTATTTCGGTGGCGTCATCGCCGTTGATTAGGAGAATGAGCTTGATTTTCAATCCGGACAAACGATAGTTTCTCAGGTGTTCTGTTAGAAAATTAGACAGATGAAAGGGCCGGCCAAATGCGCCTACCCCCCTTGAAATCCGTGCATTATTTCGAGGCCGCGGCGCGCCTGCAGAGCTTCACCAAGGCGGCGGCCGAGCTGAACGTGACCCACAGCGCCATCAGCCACCAGATCAAGGCGCTGGAGGAATGGCTCGGTCAGCCCCTGTTCGAGCGCAAGACCCGCCAAGTACGTCTCACCGAAGCCGGCAAACGTTTCGTCGCGCCGGTGAAAAGCGCCTTCGAGCAGATCAGCGCGGGTGCTGCGGAGATCGCCACCTATGGCAAGGACCGACCGCTGACGGTGACGGCACTGCCCTCGTTGTCCGCGAAATGGCTGGTGCCGCGTTTGTCCGATTTCCAGCGCAAGCATCCCGATATCCAGGTGCGCCTGTCCGCCACCAGCACGGTGGAGGCGGTCGGCGCGCGCGACATCGACATCGGCATCCGTTTCGGCCGCGGCGGCTGGGACGGCGTCGAGGCGGAGCTGCTGGCCGCCAACGTGGTGTTTCCCGTTTGCAGCCCCAGCCTGCTGACGCCGGACAAGCCGATCAAGGAAGCCCGCGACCTGCTGAAATATCCGCTGCTGACCGACATCGACTGGATGCGCTCCGGCTACGACGAGTGGGCCGACTGGCTGCGCGCAGCAGGCGTCGGCGACCAGAAGATCCAGTCGAACCTGAGCCTCAATTACTCCAACCTGCTGGTGCAGGCGGCGATCGACGGCCTCGGCATCGCCATGGGCAACGTGATCACCGCTGGCGACGATCTGAAGCACGGGCGGCTGATCAAGCCGCTCGATTTCTCGGTCGACCTGGATACCGGTTATTGGGTGGTCTATGGCAAGGGCGCGCTGCGCCAGCCGAAGGTGAAGGCCTTCCGCGACTGGGTGATGGAGCAGGCCCACGGCCATGCCGAATCCTGCAAGGATTGCGGCTGAGTTCAAATCAGGGGGAAATCGGCATGAAGCGGGTTCTGTTGGCGGCAATCGCGCTGTTGGGCGCTGCGCATCTGGTGTGGGCGGAAGAGCCGCGCCAGCGGCTGATGAACATCCCGCTCGACATGCCGCTGGAAGAAGAGCTGGACGGCGAGTTCCTGGAAGGGATCTATCAGGAGAAGCTGCTGCCCGAGCTGAAGGACAGCGTGCTGATCGAAACACCCATCCAGCATATCGAGAGTCATTTCACCGACGACCGCGCGCTCGAGCTCTGGTTCTCCTCGCGCGAGGATGGGCGGCGCGTCTTCTGGGCGCATTTGACGCAGAGCTTCGCCGAAGGGAAGGAGAGCAAGCCGGAAACCGCCTTGGCGAATTTCGAGGCGATCTTCGGCAAGCCCGATGTCATGCGCGAAAGCAAGAGCGACATCAGCGGCTCCTGGATCCTGATCAAGATCGACCCGCGCCTGAGCGACGAGCGCCGCGCGACGATCCAGCGGCAACTCGATGCCAGCTTCAATCCCACGCCGGACCAGATCGGCGGCTTCTCCTTCCTCGACATGCGCGACCGCATTGCGCTGCTGGGGCCGGATTTCCGCGGGGCGATCTTTTCCTTCTCCGCCTTCAAAGGCAAGGTCGGCGCGCAACAGACCGAACTGCTCGACATGGTCCGCGCGCACAGCGTGCTGAACCTGGCGCCGCAGTAAGAGACTCGCTCGCGCCCCCAACTCCGTCATGTCAGGGCTTGGCCCTGGCATCCACGAGGTTACCTGTAACAACGCAGCATTGCCCATCGAAACTCGTGGATGGCATGGCCAAGCCATGCCATGACGACTGAACGGAATGCCTGAACGGATATCTACGTCAAAACGACGAGTCCGGCCCCTTCAGGAATTCCGCCTCTGCCTCCGTCGTCTCGCGGCCGAGCGCCGCGTTGCGGTGGGGGAAGCGGCCGAAGCGTTGGATGATCCGCCGGTGCTTGTGGCCGTATTCCAGGAATTCCGCTGCCACCTCGCCGAACTCGCGCAGGCAGTCGGTCAAGAGTGCGATGAAGCGGTCCTGGTTGGCCAAGGTCTCGCAATGCTCGAA
>DASZQC010000175.1:0-4607 GCA_035549815.1 Dongiaceae bacterium | reverse complement strand
CGGTCGTCGTCCGTCAGCGGCAGATAACGCATCAGTGCAATCCCTCGACATATTTCTTGTAGGCGGCCTCATCCATCAGGTCGCCGAGCTCGCCCTTGTTGGCGACCTTCAGCTTGGCGAACCAGCCGGCGCCCATGGCGTCCTCGTTGACGGTGGCTGGCGTGTCGGTCAGCGCGCCGTTCACTTCGACGACTTCGCCGGACAGCGGTGCGTAGACTTCGCTCGCCGCCTTCACCGATTCGACCACCGCCATTTCCTTGCCCTTCTCGACCTTCTTGCCGACGGCCGGCAGGTCGACGAAGACCACGTCGCCCAACTGCTCCTGCGCATAGACGGTGATGCCGATTGTCGCGGTGTCGCCGTCGAGCTTCACCCACTCATGGTCCTTGCTGAAACGGATCTCGCTCATCTCTTGGCTCCCCTCTTGGATCAGCGGTGATAACGGTGCGGCACGAACGGCATGGCGACGACCTTCGCCGGCAAGGCCTTGCCCCGCACCATCAAATTCAATTGCGTGCCGATGGCTGCGTGATCGGATTGCACATAGCCCATGGCGATCGGTCCGCCGACGCTGGGACCGAATCCGCCGGACGTGATCTCTCCGACGATCTCGCCGGAAGGCGTTGCGATCTCGGTATGCGCGCGGGCCGGCGCCTTGCCGTCGGGCAGGATGCCGACACGCTTGCGCGGCGGACCTTCAGCGATCTGTTTCTGGATGATGGCGGCGCCCGGAAAGCCGCCTTCGGCGCGGCGGCGCTTCTGGATCGCCCAGACCAGGTCGGCCTCGACCGGGTTTGTCGCCTCGGTGATGTCGTTGCCGTAAAGGCAGAGGCCGGCCTCGAGGCGCAGCGAATCGCGCGCGCCTAATCCGATCGGCTTCACTTCCATGTCGCCCAGCAGCTTGCGCGCCAGGTTGTCGGCCTCGCCGCCGGCGACAGAGATCTCGAACCCATCCTCGCCGGTATAGCCGGAGCGCGTCACGAAGCAGTCCATGCCGCCGACATTCAGCAGCCGGCCGGTCATGAATTTCATCTCGACGCTGTGCGGCGCGATCTTCTGCATCACGGCGCCGGCGCGCGGCCCCTGCAGCGCCATCAGGCCACGGTCGAACATCGGCTCGATCTTCAGGCGGCTGCCGAGATGCTTGCGCAGATGCGCCAGATCTTCGTTCTTGCAACCGGCATTGACCACCATGATCAGGTGGTCGCTGTCGTCGCCCTTGCCCGCGCGGGTGACCATGAGGTCATCCAGGATGCCGCCGGATTCGTTGGTCAAGACGGAATAACGCTGCTGCCCCGGCTTCAGGACCTGGAAGTCGGCCGGGCACAGGCTTTCCAGCGCCGTGGCCACCGCCGCGAAGCTCTCCGCGCTCAAGCGGATCTGGCCCATGTGCGAGACGTCGAACAACCCCGCACCGCTGCGCGTGTGCTGATGCTCGGTCATGATGCCCATGGGATATTGCACCGGCATGTCATAGCCGGCGAAGGGCACCATCTTGGCGCCGAGTTCGATGTGCAGATCGTAGAGCGGGGTCCGCAGCAGCGTCTGATCGCTTGCACTAGTACTCAAAAGACAGCCTCCAGGTTGGGATCACGGTATTATCCCGCGATCACGCAACCCCCCTCTGTCCGAGTACCTGAGAGATTTGCCGATCGCCGTCCTGGGCCATAGCGGACGCGGCCAAGACGGGAATTGGTCTACTCCTTCGGTGGAGCCTGCCCAGGTGTGGGGCGACCCGCTTTCCAGAGTTTTCTGAACCGAGCGGTCCTTTTGCCTGAGAGTTTCCGGGGGCGGTTGCTCCTTCGGCGCCGGCCGATGGTCACTCTGGCCACCGGTCGGTCTCTCCCGCATTCGGTCGAAACCGCGCGGAGCATCGCTCCGCAAACGCTTGCCGTCAAGCGGCGAAATATCCCGCAAATGCGACGGATCGATCGTCGAATTAGCGACCTATGAAGGCGCGTATTTCAGGCCGGCGGAGAGCTACCGCGGATTCTTGCGGTTGTACGCCAGCTCCTGCTCGCTCAGCATGAAGCCGACATAGATGCGGTACCAGTCGCCGTTCTCGCCTTCCTTCAGCGGGATGGTCGGCTGCACTTCCTCGACCACGATGCCCTGGGTAGCGTTGTTCTCGAACGGGATCTCGGTGTCGAACACTTCGCGCGCCACGCGGGAGCCGCCGGGGCCGGTGATGGCGACGAAATAGTTGAACTTGGCGGCGCCCTCGCGCTCTTTCGGGCCGCGCTGTGCCAGGAACTGCACGCGAATGTCATAGACGATGGAGCGCTTGCCCTCGTCGTTGCGATAGATGCAGTTGGCGGCGGGCAGCACCGCGTCGATCTTCGCCTCGAACAAGGTGTCGGACAGGTCCTGGCTCTGCCCGTCGAACTTGGTCATGTAGGACACATCGCGCACCGGCGCCACCACCGGGCACGGATAGTTCGCGAGATCCTCCTGCGCCGCGCAACTGGCGAGGGCCAGCAGGGACAAGGCGGCAACGGAGAGATTGCGCGCGGCGCGCAGGGCGGTCTTGGTGTCGGGGAGAGGCATCCTGGGTTCCATGTTTGCGGACGAGGCGGCGCGGCCGCGGCCCGTCATCAATGTGTCAAAGGCGGCTGTGAGTCCCGTCGCAGAACGGCGCCTTGCCCGAATGCTTGCAGCCGCAGAAGAAGACGGTCTTGGTCTCGGTCGCGTCATATTTCCTGGGAGAGAATTCGCTGCCCTTGTGCGAGCCGTCGCAGAAGGGCTGGTTTTTGCTGCGGCCGCAGGCGCACCAGAAGTAGCTCTTGCCCGCGACCACGTCGAACTTGAACGGCGATTTCTGGGCGATTACCGGCTCGGCCATGCGACACCCCCAACTCCACTCCAGCGCCCTGCAGCGGCGGCCCGGCCGCAGCCCGCGGGTGCTGGCGCGACTGTAGCGGAAGCGGCCGATCCGGCACAAGGCGGATGCCCGGCAAAACCGCCGGTAACCCTCGCCAAATAGCGGATAAATAATGCAGAAATGGCGGTTGCCCGATTCCGGCAAAAGGGCTAAGGGAGGTACCAAGCAACGGCCGGAACGAGCATGCCCAAGGACGCCCTGACCCTGCTATTGGCAGCCCCGCGCGGCTTTTGCGCCGGGGTCGACCGCGCCATCCAGATCGTCGAGCGCGCGCTGGAGCGCTATGGCGCGCCGGTCTATGTGCGGCACGAGATCGTGCACAACCGCCACGTAGTCGAGGAGTTGGAGCGCAAGGGCGCCATCTTCGTCGAGGAGCTGGCGGAAATTCCCGGCAAGTACCCGGTGGTGTTCTCCGCCCACGGCGTGCCGAAATCGGTGCCGGAGGATGCGGAAGCGCGCAAGCTGCTCTATCTCGACGCCACCTGCCCGCTGGTCAGCAAGGTGCATCGCGAGGCGGAGGTGCATTTCGCCGCCGGCCGCCACATCATCCTGATCGGCCATGCCGGGCACCCGGAAGTGATCGGCACGATCGGCCAGTTGCCGCCCGGCGCGGTCAGCCTGGTCGAGACGGCGGAAGATGCGGAACGGATCGAGCCGGCCGAACCCGCCAACCTCGCCTATATCACGCAGACCACCCTCTCCATCGACGACACAATTGGCATCATCGACGTGCTGCGCCGGCGCTTTCCCAAGGTCCACGGGCCGCGCAAGGAAGACATCTGCTACGCCACCACCAACCGCCAGGCGGCGGTGAAGGTGATCGCGCCGCGCTCCGACCTGATCCTGGTGATCGGCGCGCCCAATTCCTCCAACTCCCAGCGCCTGGTCGAGGTGGCGCGGGTGGCGGGATGCCAGCGCGCCTATCTGGTGCAGAAGGCATCGGAGATCGACTGGGCCTGGTTCGACGGCGTGCGTACAGTCGGCATCACTGCCGGCGCCTCGGCCCCCGAGGTCCTGGTGCAGGAGGTGATCGGCGCCATCCGCCAGCGCTACCTGACCGAGATCGAGGAAATCTCCGTCACCCAGGAGACCACTCACTTCAAGCTGCCGCGTGCGTTGACCGCCTGAGCGCGGCTCAGACTCTCCCTCCACCTTCCGGCGACCCTTCAGATGGCCGTCTATACCGAAGTTCCCGACAACGAGCTCCGCGCCTTCATCGAGCAGTACGAGATCGGCGAGGTCGTGTCGTGCAAGGGCATCGCCGAGGGCGTGGAGAACAGCAACTTCCTGCTCCACACCGCGACCGGCGCCTACATCCTGACGCTCTATGAAAAGCGGGTGAAGCTGGAGGATCTGCCCTTCTTCCTGGGCCTGATGCAGCACCTGGCGAAGAAGGGGCTGAGCTGCCCGACGCCGTTGAACGGCAAGGACGGCAACCCTTTACGCGAATTGTGCGGCCGGCCGGCGGCGATCTGCTCCTTCCTCGAAGGCATGTGGCCGCGGCGGCCGAACGAGCGACATTGCCAGTTGCTGGGCGCCGCGCTGGCCGACCTACACGTGAAGGGCCGCGATTTCCCCCTGCAGCGGCCGAACAATCTGTCGCTTGCCGGCTGGCGCGAATTGGCCGCGAAGACCGAAGCGCGCGCCGACGAGGTCGAGGCGGGCCTGGGCGCGCTCATTGCGGATGAGTTGCTTTACCTCGATCGACAGTGGCCGCGCGAGCTCG